>JAPUIR010000313.1 GCA_027296805.1 Chloroflexota bacterium
TACGGCGACGAGTTCACCGCCGGCACCCTCTTGGGGGGGGACTACCTCACGATCCTGCGCTACGGCGCTGGCAGCGGGAGCAACTCGGGGTACATCGATATCGGCGACCAAGGGGGCGCGAGCCAGTCCATTCGCGAGTGCTTCGAGAACGGTTCCCCGACCACATTGCAGCCTGTCGAGCCGACGCAGACCGGGATCGCCGCCGGGCCGGCCGGCCAGGGGCTGCGCGCTCGCTTGGTCGCCGCCCGCGACCGCACGGACAACAATGGCGCGGGATGCTACACCTGGGACGACGTGCGGGCCAGCCTGCTGGCCGCGGATCCGGACGGCGACGGAGTCTTGGAGAATGAGTGGGTCTGCAGCGCCAATTTCGACCAGCGGACCTCGATCATCCTGGTGCCGGTCGTCGACGCGCTGTTCACCGACGCCACCGGGACGACCGACGTCAATGTCTACTTCAATGCCGCCGCCGGGCAATACCAGCTGGCCTACTTTTGGTTGGACGCCGAGACGACGTTCTCTAACACGGCCGCCGGCAACTGGAAGTTCGCGGGGGATGGGGGGCAGGGCCAGGTCGAACTGAGTGGCGTCTTCCTGACCCGCTTCCTGACGGAACTCACGACGAACCGGGGTGGTGGGGGGACGGTCGCCTGCGTGCTGGGTGTCAGCTTCGCCTGCTTCCTGGAGTTGATCGAGTAGCCATCCGCAACGAACGGAGCCTCCCCATGCAGCGCATCTTTGCCCCCCAACGTGGCGCGACCCGCGCCTTCATCGCCGGTTTTTCCGTGAGCTCGCTTCTGCTGCTTGCGGTCACCCTCGGCCTGCACCTGGCCGCCTAAGCAGCGACCCGTGCGCGACGCCCCCGACCGCCCGCGCCCGCCGTCTGCCCCGGGGGCGGATGCCCGGGATCGCGCGCGGCGGGCTGCCTCGCCGCCGCCAGCGCCTGGCGCGGGCCTCCTTTGGGGGCGCCCGGGCTTGCTCACCGCACTTGAAGGACGGAGCCCACCCGTGCCCCCCACCCCCGCACCCCTCCCCGACTCCCTTCCCTGGCCAGCGGCGCAGGCGGAGGCGGTCAACGATCTGATCCTGGAGATCCTGGCGCGGCACCACCAGACCGTCCTGGACGAGGTCCGAGCGACGGTCGCCGCCTGGCGCCTGCCGGACAGACCCCAGGCCGATCCCCGATCAGCGCTTCCCGGGTTAGCGCTTCCCGGCTCAGCGCTTCCCCCATCGGCGCGCAGCCAGCGGATGGCGAGCCTGACGGAATTCCGCGCCCAACTGGCGGACGGCGCGGCGCCCCCGGGGCGGATTTCGCGCCGGGGGCGGACACTGCGCGCGCTGCGAAGGGGACCGACATGGATCGCACATTCCTGGCCGTGATCCTGTTCACTCTCGTGCTGCTGGTCGTCGCTGGCAGCGTGATCGCCGCCCGAGGCAAGCCGGACAAGCCGCCCAAGCCAAGAGGGGATGGGGACCCGCCGGCTGAGCTGGTTCTGACGCTCGCCGTGTCGGATGTGGCCGCATCCGCGCACTGCTCCGGGACGCTCCATGCCGAATGGAACGTCGATGGAGCCAAGGGGGGCAAGATCAAGTTTGAGTTGCGAGAGTACGACGGGACCTGGAGTGTGGCCCACGCTGGGCGCACCACGAACGACGGCTACGAGGAGTGGACCCTCACCGATCGCCCGGTGGGCTCCTACACGTACGATGTGCGCTTCCAGAGTGGGAAGTCGTGGGTCTTCTCGAACATGGTCACCGGCCTGTCGTGCGACTAGCGGCGGAGCTGGCCTGGCTGGCGGCGCAGTGCTCGTCTTGGACCTGGTGCCAGGGTGCGTCGCCGGGCGGGCCGCCCGCGCTGACCATCGGGGCGAGTGCCGTCTCGCAGCAGTTGGAGGATCCGGGAGGGCCGGTCGCCGGCAAGCCTGCCACACGGCCTCCGCACGACGTGGGACCGCTGATCTCGCGCCGGTAACGGACGCCCTGCCTGAGGCGGCCCGGGCCCGATTTGGTCAGACCCCCGGATCCAGCGCTTCGTGGTTGACGGGCGTGGATGGCCTCGATGATCTCCCGGCTGCCCACTACATCCAACCTCCCAGGGCGCCGGCGGTATCAGACGGGCCCCCCTCGTTTACTCGCCCGGACGACATGCGACACTGGGCGCGGGGTTGGCGGAGCCGCACGGCCGCCGGTGTTCCGGGCTTCGCGTCCGACACCGGGTCGCACCGATCGGGGAGCGCTCATGCTGAGGCGTCGGACGAAATCGCGCGAGGATCTCCGGGCCGACTACGTGTTGGCAAATCCACCGTTCAACATATCCGATTGGGGCGGTGACCGCCTTCGGGAGGATGTCCGGTGGAACTACGGCGTGCCACCGGTTGGAAACGCCAACTACGCATGGCTACAGCACATCGTCCATCATCTTGCACCGGGTGGTACCGCTGGTGTGGTACTGGCCAATGGCTCGATGTCCACGACCACATCCGGCGAGGGTGACATCCGGCGAGCGATAGTTGAGGCAGATGTGGTGGA
>JAPUIR010000314.1 GCA_027296805.1 Chloroflexota bacterium
ACGTACAGAACCAGTACGTGCGCGGCTGGCTGGAGCAGGGTGGGCGCTGGCTGGGGCTGCACGGCACAGCGGGCGGCAAGGCCGCGCGGGGCGCCAAGGGCGAGCGTCGACGCATGGTCAAGGCCGGCCATCACGAGACGCTGGGCGGCTTCTTCATCAATCACCCGCCCATCCGCAAGTTCGAGGTCAACGTGGGCGACACGCACGACATCTTCACCCGCGATCTGCCCGAGTCGTTCGAGACGATCGACGAGCCCTACATGATCGAGGTGCAGGCCCCCGAGGAGACGCGCGTGCTGCTGACGGCCGAACTCGGCCCCGACGTCTCGCCGCCCGGCTTCGGCTTCGACTACGACGAAGACACCGCACTGCTGCCCGACGGCAAGACCCGCGTCATGGGCTACACGCGCGATATCGGCGACGGCGGCGTCACCTACATCGCGCTTGGTCACGCGCACTCGCCGCTCAGCAACAGCCAGCCCTTCGTCGACGACAGCGTGGCGGAGGCCGGCGTCACGCCCACCGTTCTGCGCGTGACCTGGGAGACGCCCGCCTACATGCAACTGCTGCGCAACTCGATCGCCTGGGGGATGGGCGGCTAGACGCGGCCTACGCGAGCGGGACGTTTACGCGCCAGGGTTGAGATTTCCTACAGCGTCGCACTATTGTCGACGCAACACGCGGTCGGCGGCCGGTGTGCCATGTACGAATGTCGGAACTACCGCTGTCGTCGCACAGTGGCCGAGCCCCGCATCCTCCCCTTGCCCGACGGCTGGACCTCCGTCGTCTGCCCTCACTGCGATGCTGTCATACAGCTCGTCTACGGCGATCCCGCCGAAGCGGTCGATCTGGTCGCCGCCGAAACACCCGACCTGCGGCAGACCGGCTAGTCCGACTCCTGTGCTCGCGTAGCCCCGGAGCCTCCGGCCCACTTCTCAGCCGAGCGTGACCTCGCCCGCGCCGCCGTTCACGGTCAGGCGTTGGCCCGTTTCGATCATGCGCGTCGCGTCCTTGATCATCGCGACGGCCGGGATGCCGTACTCGCGGGCCACCGTCGCGGCGTGCGACAACACCCCGCCCGTTTCGACCACCACGCCGCCCGCGGTCGCGAAGAGCGGGGTCCAGGGCGCGTCCGTGAAGGGCGCGACCAGGATGTCGCCGGGCTGGAAGTCGGCCACCGCTCCCGCCGCGAAACTGGTGATGACCCGCGCGGGTCCCGTCACCTCGCCGGGGCTGACGCCCAGGCCCTTCAGGACGCGGTCCGGCACCGGGGCCGCGCCTCTGCGGCTCACCTCGGGCAGGCCGGTCCAGTTGTCGGGCAGGACGAAGCTCTCCATGTCCTTGAACTGCGCCTTACGACGGCGCACGGCTTCCTTGGTCAGCGCGGGGTCCAGCTTCTCACGCATGCCCTGCTCATACTCCTTGTGCAGGAGGTAGAAGATGTCGTCGCCCTGCTCCAGCCAGCCGCGCTCGGCCCAGCGACGCCCCTGCTCTCGTATTGCGGCCCGGGCGGCGCGGATGCTGATGACGCAGGTCGCCTTGGTGTACTCGCGGACGCGCACGAAGTCCTGGGCGTGGGCCAGGAGGCGGTTGTACTCGGTCCGCTTGCGGACCGGCAGCAGGCTGCGGTAGTGCTCCTCGGCCGCTTCCCGTTGGGCCCCGGCGCGACGGGCGGCCTCGAGCGGGCCCTCTTCGTCCGACGCCTGCGCCATGTTGCGCAGCGAGTTGAGGGGGAAGGACGGCTCCTCCGACCAGCGCGGCACGGCGTGGTCCCATTCGCTCTGGCTGCGGTAGCCGTACGACTCCACGAAGGCGGCGAACTGCTCGGCGATCGCGCGCCAGTCATCGTTGGGTGGGGAGTCGACGCGCTGCTGGATCTGCTGCCAGGAGAGCGACGCGATCTCGGCGACGACGCCGGGGCGCTGGTGGATCGATCGCGAGATGTGCCAGAGCGCCTCCATCGGTTTCGCGCTCTCCACGTTGCCCAGCGCGCTGGTCAGCTTCACGGTCGCGTCCGCGTCGAGATCGGGGATGTTGGCGCTCATGTGCGCCTCCAGCATGGAGATGAACTCCCCGCTGCCGCAGACCGAGATCAAGATGTGGTTCTCGAAGTTGCGCCGGAAATGGCCATTGATGCGGCTGTGGAGGCGTCGCAGCTGGGCGTCCGTGAGCGACGGGAGGTCCGTCTCCGCCACCTCCTGGTCGAGCGCGGCGGTCTTCTCGCGGTCGGCGGGCACCATGCGCGGGACCTGACCCAGGATGCGCATGAACCGCTTGCGCACCTCGATCGCTTGCTCCACGTTCTCGGAGGCCTCGGCGACGTGGCCACCCTCCTCATCTGCGGTGAAGAGCTGCTCTACGGCGCTCGAGCCGGCGCCGGTCTGATAGCTGGTGACGATCGCGGTGGTGAAGCTGACGTTGAGACCCAGGTGCCCGGCCCAGAAGCCGACGAAGTTGGGGACGGGATCGGGCAGGATGGCGATCTGCTCCGTGACGCCGAGCCGCTTGAACATGCTCGCGAAGAGGACGCGTTGGTGGGTCTGGTACCAGCCCGCGAGCAGCGGGTACATCACCCCCGGCACCACCTCCGCGGCGTTGACCGTCGTCCACATGTCGAACGTCGGATTGGCGGGATCGTCCCAGTCGCAGAGGGGCAGCGTGTGGGTCTCGGTCGTCATGGCGCACACCACTTTCTCCGGCACAGTCACCAAGGGCGGAGCATACGGGGCAACGACACAAGAGGGAACGGTTCGATTGCGGTGTCTTGCAGTGTCGCGGGCCGCGGGTCGGAGGGCGATCAGCCCTCGAAGAGCCGGGTCTCGGCCGCGAGATAGACGACGGCGAACCAGAAGGCGTTGAAGCTGGGCCACCGCTCCAAGCGCTCGCCCGCCGGACCGATCAGGGCCTCCTCGCTGACCTGCCAGGAGCGGCCGTCGTCCGAGAGGGCCGCTCCGCCTGACGCCTCTACGAAGCGGACCTCGCCGGCGGCGTAGGCCCGCCCTCCACCACGGCCGCTGGCGCCATTGCCACTGTTGGCGCCGCCGGTCGCCAGCACGACGACCGGCACGCCGCCGATCTCGTCCTGCACGAACCCGAGCTGCGCCAGCCGCTCGATGGGGTAGGCCACGGCTTCGTCGCCCACCCTGACCAGGTGAATCCAGTCCTTGCCGGCCAGACGATCGTCCTCGATCGGCGCGGGGAAGATGGTGTTGGCGCTGTTGTAGTAGTCGATGTAGGCAAGCCCGAAGCCTTCACCGGGGTGGTAGCGATTGTTGAAGCCGGTCTCGATGTCCAGCACGAGGGTGTCGGGGTTCTGCGCCAGCCAGTC
>JAPUIR010000315.1 GCA_027296805.1 Chloroflexota bacterium
GGCGTCAACGCCGAGTAGCACACGCGGTACGCCATGTAGAGCGCGCGGATCGGATCCTGCGTGTGTTCGAAGAGCGTGACTTCGATCGCCACCGTGGGCCTCCCGAGGGCGGCCGCCGCCGCTCCAAGTGGAGCGTATCACCCTGCCTTTCAGGGCTGCGTCTCAGTTGCCATAGCCCGGACAAGGAAGCCCAGTGCGGTGGGCTCGGTGGAAAACCGCCTGCGAGCAAAGCGTCAGGCGAAGGTGGTTTCCATCTCCGCGCTGGCGTCGAAGAAATCCTGCAGGGTCTGGTTGAAGCGATAGAACAGGTCTCGCCGGGTGTAGTCGTCGCCCTTGGCGAACTCCTCCGCCTTCTCCAGGTCGATGCTGTTCAGCGTGTGATGCAGATCCGCCTTGCCATGCTCGCGGATGTTCTCCAGCATCTCGCGCCAGTCCGCCGCGCTCATCGTCAGCGTGAAGTCCATGTCCGGCTTGTCCTCGGCGCTGGGTTCGCTCACCTCGGTCACCTCGAACGCCTCAAAGACGATCTGGAAAAGCTGATCGTCGACCTGGACACCCATCACACAGTCGATCGTGCCGAAATGCTTAAAGCGTTCGGTGCCGTTGACACGGCCCTTCAGATCCTCGAACCACTCCACCGAGGGAAAGACGGGCATTGCAACCTCCCGGAATCTCAGTTCCGAAAGGTTACGAGGCTCACCCCTACCCGGCAAGGATCGGCGGGATCACCCGCCTCACTCAGGTGGATCTCGGTCGGGGAAAGAGCGGAAGTCTTCGACCCCGCCGGGGCGACGACGTTTGAAGCGCGACCCCCGGCGCCCCACCCGTGGCAACAGGCGCGGGAGCCGGCGCGGCAGGCGCCGGCGGCGCGGCTCGGGTTCGCCAAACAACGGTGGCTGCTGCGAAACGTCGATCTGTTGGACCCCGCTCTCCTCACCCTCTGGCCCCGTGTCCGCCCCAGGCGATACCTCGGACTCGGTCTCTTCTTCGCTCTCCGACCCGCCCGGACGTAACGTGCCACGCAGCCCCGGCGGCGCGCGAAATCGCGCCCGCATCCCCACCGGCAGATTCCACTGCGGCCCGATCTCCCCGATCGGGGCCCGCCAGCGACCGATCAGGAAGGGATAGATCAGCACGATCCCCGCCAAGAAGCCACCGATATGCGCGAACCACGCTGTTCCCCCGCCACCCGTCGTGTCACCCACGATCGATTGGAAGCCCGTGAACACGTTGAGCAAGAAATAGCCGCCGATCAACAGCCAGGCTGGGAGGACCATCGGAAAGAAAAAGATGAACACCTGCACCAGCGCCCGGGGGAAAAGAATCAAGTACGCCCCCATCACCCCAAAGATCGCGCCGCTCGCCCCCACAAGGGGCGCGAGATCGCCCGCATCGATCCAAATATGCGCCGCGACCGCCGCGTAGCCCGTGATCCCATAGAAGATCGCGAAGCGGATATGGCCCATGCGGTCCTCCACGTTGTCGCCGAAGACCCAGAGAAACAGCATGTTGAAGATCAGATGAAACCACCCGGCGTGCAGAAACATCGCCGTGAGCGGCGTCAGCAGCAGCAGCGCGCCGTCGAGAAGGTTGATCCCCCGCCCCTGCACCAACCGCCCCTCGCCGGTCAGGCGCGCATCTTCCACGAAGTCGTGCGACAGGTCCCGCCCCTGCAGCTCGCCGGTGATGAACTCCGGCACAGCGCCGAAACGCAGCGTGAAGTCGTCCGAGGGGGAGCTGGGCCAGGGCTGGCCCGGGGATAGTCGGCTTTGCTCCAAGGCGTCGTTGGAGACGATCAACACGCCGGAGCGCGCCGTATCACTCAGCGTGAGCATGTAGAGGAAGACCAGGATGTTGATCACCAAGAGCGCGCGTGTGACGTGCGGGGTCGTGCTACGCCATTGGCTGTCGCGAATCGGGATCATCGCCGCTCTCTCCCGCAGCGACCCCGACGGCCGCGCCTTTGCAGCGTATCTGGGTCTGGTCGCTCAGAGGATGGGCGTCAGCCGTTCCGTACCCAAGGCGCCAGCCGCCGCAGCATGGGGCTCGCCGCGATCAGGGCCACGCTGGAAGCGGCCAACAGCCCCGTCACCAGCCAGGCCAAGCGGCGTGCCCGCCTGATATCGGCCGCTGTGGCCGCGGGCGCGCCGGGGTTCACGACGACCCCGTCCACGGTCAACGACCGATCCAGGGCCGCCGCCAGCGCCGCGAGCTCCGCCCCGCCCTCGGAATCCTGCATTCCGCGCAGGACCTCCTCCGCAGAGCCGCGCAGCAACGGTGCGACGGCGGCCGTGGCCGCCGCCGCGGAACTGTCGGTCAGGGTGCCAAGGACCGAGTCGGGCTGAGTTGCGGTCCAGCGCCGCAGCCAGGGCGTGCTCCAGCCGAACGCCGATTGCAACACCGGCCTCAGCGCCAACGATGCTGCCGTGGGTGCGCCCATCAGGGCGTAGCTAAACCAGACCGCCAGATACGACTCAGGCTGCCGCGCCAGCTCCGCGATCGCCGCGCTCGCCACTCGGTGTTCATCCAGCGTCCCTGCACCCATGCGAGACCCAAGCGCGGCGGCGGCGGACCCGAGTTGGCCACTCTCCAGCAAGCCCTGGGCCCGCGCTGCCCGACGGTCGGCCTCACCCAGCTCGAAGCTCCCGGCCAGGATCGCCACCTCCACCACGACGCCCAGGCCCGAGCTCCAGCGCGCAACCTGCCCCAGCAGGATCGGTCCCGCGACGGCGGCCGCGCGCGCCTCCCGGCTCCCACTCTCACGCAGCCGCTGCGGTTGCTGAGCCGCCCAACCAAGCCAGGTCTCCGCCTCCCCCGGCGGGCGGCCCACGATGAGCTGGAGCGCGACCGCCGCCGCGAACACGCGCACCTGCGCCCCACCGCCTCCGTTTGCCATCCTCACGCCCCTCGCCCCGACGCCACCGTCTGCACCGCTTGCTCGATCGCTTCGTCGATACGGGCAACCAGCCGCTCGGGGCGATGCAGGAACAGGAGCCGGGTACAGGCGACTCGCCGCTGCTCACGCAGGCTGACCAAGCCGGCGGCAGCCGCCGCCTCCAGCTCGTTTTCATCCTCCAGCCGCACGCGTGGGGCTCCCGCTTCAGTCCGGATCCGGGCGTCCAGCACCAGGTCTCGGTAGCGCACGCCCTCGCCATCGATGCGGACGTCACCAACTGCGTCCAGCCGGTACGACAGCAGCGCTCCATCGACGTCGTGGATGCGGTAGGCGCCGTAGGGTCGCGTTCGCCACCACACGCCCCACGAGGTCAAGCCGGCCGGCGCTCCGAAGTCGTTGTCCGCATCGGCCACCCAGCGCCCCACCAGCAGATCGCGTGTTTGCAGCCAGCGCTCGAGCGGGAAGGTCTGGCGTGAGCCATCGACCTTCTCCTTTACCTCGACGGCGCGTGCCTCCGGCGGCGGGGGCATTTCCCTCTGTTGCATGCGGTGCAGCGTAGCGTCCCCTCGCGGCCTCTCAGCGAGCGGCAGCGTGCTACGATCCGCGCCGGGCCCCGCCTCCGGCGGGGTCTCTTCGTGAACGGGGCCAACGACGAAAGCGACGAAATGCCCGCGCTTGTAGTCATCGGAGGCCAGTGGGGCGACGAAGGCAAGGGCCGCGTCGTGGACCTGCTGGCGCGCAAGGCCAGCATCGTCGCCCGCTACTCGGCGGGGCACAACGCCGGTCACACGATCGTCAACGATCAGGGCGAGTTCGCCCTCCATCTCGTCCCCGCCGGGATCTTCTACCCAGACAAGACCTGCATCATCGGCAACGGCGTCGTGATCGACCCCGCCGATCTGATCGACGAGATCACCAAGCTCGAAACCCGCGGCGTCAGCGCGGAGCGGCTCAAGGTCTCGGACCGCGCCCACCTCGTCATGCCCTGGCACCCCATCATCGATGCCGCCGACGAAGAGCTGCGCGGCGCCAACGCCGTCGGCACCACCGGCAAGGGCGTCGGACCGGCCTTCACCGACAAGGTCGCCCGCATGGGCATCCGCCTCTCCGAACTCCACGATCCCGAGGGCTTCAGCGAACGCCTCCACTTTGTCCTGGAGTACAAGAACAAGGTGCTGACCGGCCTCTACGGCCGGGAGCCGCTCGCCTTTGATTCCATCTACGGCTCCTACCGCGAGTACTGGAGCCGTCTCGCCCCCTACACCGCCGACACCTCCGCCATCTGCCAGGAGGCGATGCGGAGCGGAAAACGCATGCTCTTGGAGGGCGCCCAAGGCAGCCTGCTCGACCTCGACGGCGGCACCTACGACTACGTCACGTCGTCGGTGCCATCCTCCATGGCCGCCGGGGCGGCCCTTGGCGTGGGCATCGCACCGCGCAACATCGACCGCGTCATCGGGGTCTACAAGGCCTACCAAACCCGCGTTGGCAACGGCCCCATGCCCACCGAAGAGAGCGGCGAGATGGGGGACCGCTTGCGGGACGCCGGCAACGAGTACGGCACGACCACCGGCCGGCCCCGCCGCTGCGGTTGGTTCGACGCCGTCGCCGCCCGCTACACCGTCAACCTCAACGGCTGCGCCAGCATCTCCCTCACCCGCCTCGACGTCTTGGACAACTTCGAAGCCCTCAAGATCTGCGTCGCCTACGAGATCGACCA
>JAPUIR010000316.1 GCA_027296805.1 Chloroflexota bacterium
GCGCGAGACGCCGCTCCAGCTGCGCTTCCGCCGGATCCTGCGCATGCTTCTGATCGCGACGGCGATCCTGGGAGCGCTTCTGCTCATCTCCTCCGGCGTGGAAAACGCCGACTTTGGGGAGACGCTGACCAACACGACGGCGACGATCACCAGTGTCGTGCCGGAGGGGTTGCTGTTGGGGATGACCGTCGCCTTCGCGGCGGGGGCGGTCCGTGTCTCGCGTGCGGGCGCGATCGTGCAGGAGATCAGTGCGGTCGAGGCGCTGAACTACATCGACGTGGTCTGCATGGACAAGACCGGCACGATCACCGCCAACTCGCTGACGGTCGAGCGGGTGCAATTCGCTCCGGAGGCTGAGCCCTTACGCCCTTGGCTGGGTGCGTTCGCGCGGATTACGGCGGACGAAAGCCGCACCGCGGCGGCGCTCGCCGATGGCCTCGCCGCGGACGGAAACGCCGCGCATTCGGTCGCGACGACGCCGTTCTCCAGCGAGCGGCGCTGGAGCGCGCTCTCCCTGCAGCAGGCGGGCGAGGTGCGGCATTTCGTGCTGGGGGCGCCGGAGACGGTGTTGCCGCATTGCTCGGGGATCGAGCAGTTCCAAACGTCGTACGAGAGCGCCGCGGCGCGGGGGTTACGAGGGGTGGTCTTCGCCGAAGCGCCGATGCTGCCCGACTCCGAGCGCGGGATCGAGGGGCAACTCACGCCGATCGCGCTGATCACGATCGCGGATGTGCTGCGGGAGGAGGTGACCACCGCCTTCAGCACGATGGCGGAGCTGGGCGTGGAGCCCAAGATCATCAGCGGCGACAACCCCGGTACCGTCGCGGCGATTATCCAACAGCTCGATCTCAAGCTTCCCGGCGGGGTGATCTCGGGCGCAGAATTGGATGCGCTGGACGACGAGGCCTTCGCGGACGCCGTCGAGGCCAACAGCATTTTCGGCCGCATCGCACCCGAGCAGAAGCAACGCATCGTGCGTGGTCTGAAGGAGCGGGGTCACTACGTCGCCATGATGGGGGACGGCGCCAACGACGTGCGCGCTTTGCGTGAGGCGGATGTGGGGATCGCGATGGAGTCGGGCACGAACACGGCGCGCGCGGTGTCCGGCATCGTGCTGCGCAACGACTCGTTCGAGGCGTTCGTGCGGGGGACCGCGGTCGCTCAGTCGGTCCTGGGCAACACGAGTCAGCTCACGAAGCTGTTTATCACGAAGAGCATCTACGCGTATTTGCTGATCGTGGCCAGCGAGATGCTCGGCCTGGACTTCCCGTTCCTGCCACGTCACGGTTCGCTGACGGCGCTCTTCACGCTTGGCATCCCGACCGTGTTCATCTCTCTCACGACGCCGCCACCGGAGGCGGGACGCGACTTCACCAACAGCGTCCTGCGCTTCGCGATCCCCGCCTCGCTCGCGCTGGCCGCAGCGGCGGTCACGGTACATCTATTGACGCAGGGCTTCCTTAACCGACCGCTGGAGGACTCGCAGACGCTCGTGGCGCTGGTGATCGGGATCGTGGGGCTGTTCTACATGGTGGAGGTGATCGGGTTCGAGGGGGCGTCGTTGCAAAGGTTTGCCCTGCGCCCGGTCCTCACGTCGATCTTCGGGGCGCTCTTGCTCGTGCTCTTCATCCTGGTGCTCTACGCGCCCGTCTTGCGCAGGTTCTTCGACTTCACTGAACCAGGCGCGAGTGAGTGGGCGATCGTGATCCCGGCGGTGATCTCCGCCATGGTGGGGCAGTACGTGATCAGTCGTCGTTGGCGCTCGATCGTGCGCTGGGTGATCCGGGATCCCGCCGGCAGTGAGGCGCTGCGCGGTCGTCAGGCCTGATGCCGCGGGCCGCTAAACCCGATAGAGCTCCGCAGCGTCGGGGTCCTTGGCGGCCAGCATGTCGGCCATGCCAACCATGACGCGGCACTGCTTGTAGGTCGCGTCGTCCTGCATCTTGCCGTCGACCATGGCGACGCCGCTGCCGTCTCCCATCGCCTCGATCACGCGACGAGCGAAGCGAACCTCATCCGGGTCGGGCTGGAAAATGCGTTTCGCGATCGGGATCTGGGCCGGATGGAGCGTCCAAGCGCCCACGCAGCCGAGGATGAAGGCATTGCGGAACTGGTCTTCGCAGGCTTGCTCGTCGGCGAAGTCACCGAAGGGGCCGTAGAAGGGGAAGACCTCCGCCGCGGCGCAGGCATCGACCATGCGCGCCAGGGTGTAGTGCCAGAGGTCCTGCTGGTAGACAGGGCGCGCGGCATCCTCGTTGTCGGGGTCGATGTCGGCACGGACCAGATACCCCGGGTGGGGTCCGCCCACCCGCGTGGTCTTCATCTGGCGAGACGCCGCTAGATCCGAGGGGCCCAAGCTCATTCCCTGCATACGGGGGGTCGCCATCGCAATCTCTTCCACGTTGGCCACCCCTGAGGCCGATTCCAAGATCGCGTGCAAGAGGATGGGGCGTTGGAGCTGGTGGCGCGCCTCGAGCTGGGCGAGGAGCTGATCCATGAAGGCGAGGTCCCAGGGTCCGTTCACCTTCGGCACCATGATCACGTCGAGCTTGTCGCCGATCTCAGCGACCAGCTCCGTCATGTCGTCGAGGAACCAGGGGCTGTCGAGCGAGTTGATCCGCGTCCAGAGCTGGGCCTGGCTGAAATCGTGGCTCTTGCCGACCTCGATCAGGCCCCGGCGCGCTTCGGTCTTCTTGTCGGCCGGAATCGAGTCCTCGAGATTGCCGAGCAGGATGTCGACCTCTTGCACCATCCGCGGCACGCGCTCACGGAGCTTGGCGTTGCTGGGATCGAAGAAGTGAATGTTGCGCGATGGCAGTGCGGGGATCTCGATCGGAGGCGCGGGCGCGCCGATCGCCAGGGGACGGCTGAAGTCTCGAGGGTTGCGCATGTTGTCTCCCACGGCGTCGGGCTCGCCGGCGTCATGGCCGCGGATGCCGCAAGCGCCAGAGTACGGCAGCGGGGTCCTAGGCCGAAATTCCCCCCAGCTGGATGCAGCGGCTACCATCCGCCGATACCCCACAACCTCGCTCGCGCCTTGGCGGCGCGTTGGAACGGAGCTGATGCATGGAATTGGGCGCTGTCTTTCCGCAGACCGAGATCGGTACTGACCCCGCCGCGGTGAAGGACTTCGCGCAGGCCGCCGAGCAACTCGGGTTCACGCACCTGCTGATCTACGACCATGTCCTGGGCGCCGATCGCGACCGCCCAGGCGGCTTTAGCGGTCCCTACGACAAGGACACGCCCTTCCACGAGCCGTTCGTGACCTTCGGATTCCTGGCCGCGCACACGCGGACGATCGAGCTGGTCACGGCGGTGATCATCCTGCCTCAGCGGCAGACGGTGTTGATCGCGAAGCAGGCGGCGGAGGTCGACTTGCTCTCAGGTGGGCGCTTGCGGCTGGGTGTGGGCACGGGCTGGAACGCGGTGGAGTTCGAGGCGCTGAACGAGAATTTCCACAACCGCGGCAAGCGACAAGAGGAGCAGGTCGCGTTGATGCGAGAGCTGTGGGGGCAAGACACGATCGACTTTGAGGGGCATTGGCATCGGGTAAACAAGGCGGGGATCAATCCGCGGCCGACGCGTCAGATCCCGATCTGGTTCGGCGGCAGCCATCCCGCGCTGATCGATCGGGTTGCCCGGCTCGGCGACGGCTGGGTGCCGGTCATGGGTCCGAACGAGGAGGCGAAGGCGGGCATCGAGGCGATCCACGCCAGTCTCACGGAACAGGGCAAGGATCCGGCCGGCTTCGGGATTCAATCGCAGGCGCAGATCCGGGGCGGCAACCCAGAGCTGTGGGCAACACATGCGCAGGCCTGGCGCGACCTGGGTGCGACGCACCTCGCGGTCGCGACGATGAACGCCGATCTGAGCGGCCCGCAGGATCACATCGACGCGATCCGGGAGTACAAGGAAGCGGTCGAGGGAGCTATCTAGCGGCGGCGCGTCGCTCTGCGCCGACGACATCGGCGGCCTCTTCGGCGAGGGTCTTCCAGTAGCGCTTGCGGGTGAAAGGCACCTCGTACCAGGCTTTCATCGGGCCTTTGTTCTTGAAGGGGTTGAGCCACTCCCAGCCGGCCAGTTCGGCGCGATCCGTTTCCGCTTCCTTGCCCAGTTTGAAGACCATCGCGTTGCGTTGCTCCCAGAAGAAGCAGAAGACCTTGCCTCGCACCGTGAGGCCGTCCGAGGTCATCATCTTGCCCGGCGCAACGCCCGTTTGGGCGCAGAGTTCGACGCGGATCTCGTCGAAGTAGCGCGCTTCTTTGCTCATGGTCGCTCCCAGCACCTGCTCGCTCGCTCAGCGGCTCTCACTGAAAGGACGATCGGCGGCAGGCCGGATGGACGGCCAAGGTCAGCCGCAGACCGTTCGCAGGAAGTCGATCATTTCACGGTTGACGTCGTCGGCGCGCTCCTGCTGGGTCCAGTGTCCGCAGTCCTCCAGCCAGACGACCTTGGTCAGATTGGGCACTAGCTCTTTCATCCGATCGATGCCCGGCGTGGCGGTCAAGAAAGGGAGGTCCTTCTCTCCGATGAAGAACAGGGCCGGCTGCTCCACCTTGGCCGTAGCGAGCTGTGGGGTGATGGCCCAGTTGCGGTCGATGTTGCGATACCAGTTAATCCCACCGCTGAAGCCGCTGCGCTCGAACGACTCCACGAACACGTCGAGGTCGGCCTCGCTGAGCCAAGCTGGGAGTTCGTCGCCGTCCGCCGATTGCAAGGCAGAGGCTCCGAGCAGGACGTTGCGCATCGTGGCGCGCACATCGGCCGCCATCTCGGCATCCGCAACACCGGGCTCCTGGAAGCGGACGATGTAGAAGTCGTCGCCAAAGTTCTCGCGCATCGTGGCAACGGGCTCAGACTGCGCCCGCCCCTGGTAGGGGACGCTCATGGTGATGACGGCGTGGAAGCGGTCGGGGCGCAGGAGTGCGCCGTTCCAGGCGACGGCGGAGCCCCAGTCATGCCCGACGATCACCGCCCGTTCCGCGTCCATCGCTTCCACGATCCCAGCCGCGTCGTCGGTGAGCTGGACGATGTCGTAGTCCTCCACGGCTGCGGGCGCGTCGGAGGTGCCGTAGCCGCGCTGATCGGGCGCGACGGCGTGGAAGCCGGCGTTGGACAGCGCCTCCAGTTGATGCCGCCAGGAGTACCAGCACTCAGGAAAGCCGTGCAGCAGGAGGACCATCGGTCCCGAGCCCGCTTCGGCGATGTGCAGGTCGATGCCGTTGGCATGAA
>JAPUIR010000317.1 GCA_027296805.1 Chloroflexota bacterium
CGGGAGCGCCTGGTCCGACGCCTCGGGATTGGGCTCCGCCACCTCACCCGCTTCTCGATCGCTAGCGGCGCGCGCAACCTCCTCCCCCGAAGGGGAGTCGTTCAGCACAACGGCGATCGCGACCGCCAGCCCCGCGACCACGGCCGCGAGCCCGACAAACACCACCACGCCGGTGCGAGAGAGCATCACAACCTCTACCCGACAAGAACGCCCGTTGGCCCCTACCCGAGAGCAGGGTATCGTCACTCATGACGCCTCGCCCGCGCTGGCGTTCCCGAAGCTCACTCACCGCTCTAGTACAGGAGGCCAACCGACGATGCCCGAGTCCCAGTCCGGCCTCGTCGCCAAGGTGCGCGCCGGACGGCCCCTCATCGTCGAGAAGCCCTGGGGCCGAGAGCTGATCTTCGCCGCCAACTCGCGCTTCGGCGGCAAAATCCTCGAGATCCGCGGCGGCGAACGCCTCAGCCTCCACCTGCACCGCACCAAGCACGAGATCTTCTACGTACAGCGTGGCCGTCTCACCCTTTGGGTCGGCGACAACGCCCGCCAGCTCGACCGCCTCAACCTGGAAACCGGTGACACGGTGGACCTGCCCCCGGGCACCATCCATCGCATGGAGACGGCCGACGATACCGTCCTCGTCGAGGCCTCTAGCCCCGAGCTCAACGACATCGTTCGTCTCGAAGACGACTACGGCCGCGAAGACCCCACGACCTCGTAGCGCTGGCCGCCCCAACCACACCCCAACCGCCATCGAGGCGGCCCCCCGCGACACCGCAGTTTTGTAACCCCGGTACTCTCCACCGCGTCACTTTTCTCGGCCGAGTGATCGATTCTAGTAAGGCGATCCGTATTCCTACATGAAGGGGCGGAGGGAGAGCCTCCCATGTCCGCAACGCGGCGCTCCACCAGACCCACCGCGAGCCGGCCGCACACCGGCCCGGCGACCGATCACCTTGTCAGCGGCAACCTCGCACGCAACGATGGGGAACGCTGGCTTGCCATAGGCAGGGTGCATCCATCGTGCGGCCTTCCGCCGACGCAGAGTCGATCCTTCAACGCGTCGCGGACGGCGACGAGGAGGCCCTGCGCGATCTCTACCGCCAATACGGCCGTCTCGCCTTCACGATCGCCATCCGCATCCTGGGCCGTGAGGATCTCGCCGAGGATGTCGTCCAGGAAGCGTTCCTCCGCGTCTGGCGCTACGCCGACCGGTTCGACGCCCGCAAGGCCTCCTTCGTCACCTGGTTCAGCCGCTTGGTGCGCAACCTCTGCATCGACATCCTGCGCAAGAAGGAGCCCCTGCGCGGCGCCGGCCCCATCGACGATGTCGCGCATTTCCTCGCCCACAACGATCGCATCGAAGCCCCAGTTCTCGATCGCATCATCATCCGCGAGGCGTTCCTGCACCTCCCCGCGGAGCAGAGCCGCGTCCTGGAGATGGCCTACTTCCAAGGCCTCTCTCATCGCGAGATCTCGCAGCTCCTCGAAATTCCTGAAGGGACCGTCAAGTCCCGTATGCGGTTGGGCCTGAAGAAAATGCGAGATCGACTCCACGAGGACGGCCATGACTAGCGGCAACCACCTCGATCGCGACGAGGCGCGGGAACGTCTCGCTGCCTACGCCCTGGGCGCGCTGCCGGCCGATGAAACCCGTGAGCTCGAAGCGTTGCTCGGCGACTGGCCCGAGGGCCGGGCGGAGCTCGCCCAGCTCACCGCCGCCGCCGACGCGCTCGCCTTCATCGACGAGGAAGCGACGCCGCCGCTCGGCCTGGAGGGCCGTATCATCGCCCTCGCGCGCTCGGAGCGGGACGGAGACGGCATCGTCGCCTTGCGACGCCGTCCCGCTGGACCCTGGTGGCGTCGCTACACCCCCCACACCCTGGCCGCCGCCTTCGCCATCGTCGCCGTGGTCTTGGGCGTCCTCACCTTCACCGACGACGACCCCGTCGCCGGCGTCTGGCTCCTCGTCGAACCGGGAACCAGCGAGTTCGATATCGACGGCGTCGGCGTCTACATCGTCCATCCCGGATCGGAGCCCCGGGCCGTCTTCTTCGCGGGCCTCGAACCGGCACCCCCCGGCCAGACCTACATGCTCTGGGCCATCCTGGAGACCGAGGCACGTCTCGTCGTCGGCCCCTTCGATGCCTCCCGCTCCGAGGATCTGCCCGGCCTCTGGGTCAGCGCCCAGCCCGAGGCCGCCGTCGCCGGCTTCGGCGTTACCTTGGAGCAGACCGGCGCCACCCCCAGCGGCAGCGAGTTGCTTTTCACTTTCCGGACGCAATAGACCTTCCGAGCGCAGAAGCCGCCCGCGAGTTCCCCCGGCCCGGTTCCCTCATTACCATGACCACGATCACCACCCCCCGCGTAAAGGCGGAGAGGACCCCATGGATTTCACCTTCACCGCTGAACAGGAAACCTGGCGCAACGAAATCTCATCCTGGATCGACGATGAGTTCGGCTCCGGATGGGCCGGCCTCGAATACGACGAAGCGGACCAATACTTCGACTTCGCCCAGGGCGTGCGCGCCAAGCTCGCCGCCAAGAAGTGGTCCGCCCCGGCCTGGCCCGAGGAATACGGCGGCATGGGCCTCAGCTTCGTCGAACAGGCCATTTTCAGTGAAACGCTCGCCTACCGCCGCGTCCCCGGACCCGACCTCATCTCCGCCGGCTACGTCGGACCCACCTTGCTCGTCTACGGCACGGACGAGCAGAAAGAGCAGTACCTCGACGACATCGTCAACGCCCGTGTCACCTGGTGCCAGGGCTACTCCGAGCCCGGCTCCGGCTCCGACCTTGCCTCGCTCCAGACCCGCGCCGTTCGTGACGGCGACGACTACGTCATCAACGGCCAGAAGATCTGGACCAGCCAGGCCCACAAGGCCGACTGGATGTTCATCCTCGTCCGTACCGACCCCGACGCCCCCAAGCATCGCGGCATCACCTACCTCCTGCTCGATATGAAGACCCCCGGCGTCACCGTCCGCCCGCTCACCAACATGCTCGGCGGCCACGGCTTCAACGAGGTCTTCTTCGAGGACGTGCGCGTCCCCGTCAAGAATCGCGTGGGCGAAGAGAACCGCGGCTGGTACGTGGGCATGGCCACCATGGACTTCGAGCGCTCCGCCCTCTCCGGATCGGCCGCCATCCGCCGCAATTTCGAAGATTTCGCCCGTTACCTGCGCGAGAACCCCCAACTCGTCGACGACCGCGTCAAAGCCGGCTGCGCCGACGTCGCCATCGGCATCGAACTGGCGCGCCTGCTCTCCTTGCGCGTCCTCTCCATGCAGCAGGGCGGCCTCGCGCCCAACCATGAAGCGAGCGTCGCCAAGCTCTTCAGCAGCGAGCTGGGACAGCGCTTCTCCCATTTCGGCATCAACGTCATGGGACCCAGTGGCCAGCTCCGCAAGGGCGACGGCTACGCCGCGATGAACGGCTGGTTCACCGAGCAGTACATGTCCACCGTCCCTTCCACGATCGCGGGCGGCACCTCCGAGATCCAGCGCGGCATCATCGCCACCCGCGGCCTGGGCATGCCCCGCGCCTAGCCGCCGCGTCGGCCGCTATCCTGCGCCCATGAGCCTGCCTCACATGAACCAAGACGGCCCCCAAGGCCCCGACCCCGTCCCCACCGACGGCGTAGGCCACCGCACGATCGCCCAAACGTTCGAACTTACCCCGCGCCGCATCCAGGCCTACGCGGCCAGCATCCACGACCGCAACCCCGTCTACTTCGACGACGCCCGCCCCGACGGCTTGATCGGCCATCCCGGCCTCGCCTTCAGCTTCCAGTGGAACAGCCGCCACATGCCGGACGCCCAGGTCAGCCCGCGCAGCGC
>JAPUIR010000318.1 GCA_027296805.1 Chloroflexota bacterium
CCGCCGCTGCGGTTGGTTCGACGCCGTCGCCGCCCGCTACACCGTCAACCTCAACGGCTGCGCCAGCATCTCCCTCACCCGCCTCGACGTCTTGGACAACTTCGAAGCCCTCAAGATCTGCGTCGCCTACGAGATCGACCATCAGCGCGTCGAGATCTTCCCCTCCGGGCGCGTCGATCTGGAGAAGGCGCGCCCCATCTACGAGGAACTGCGGGGCTGGCAAGCCCCCACCACCGAGTGCCGCTCCTTTGAGGACTTACCGACCGACGCGCAGAACTTTGTGCGCCGCATCGAGCAGTTGATCGACGCCCCCGCCGCGCTGGTCAGCGTCGGCCCCGAGCGTCACCAAGCGATCATCGTCGATCCCATTATCTGATCCGCGGAGGAGGGGGCCAGCATGTCGGAGACCGCGCTATCGATCCTTGTGTTCTTACATCTCATCTTCATCGCCGTTTGGGTGGGCTCCCAGATCCTGGTTGCGGCGGCGGTCATGCCTTCGCTGCGCCGCATCACCGGCGGCGAGGATCGCCTGGCCGCATTGGAGTATTTCACCCGTCGCTTCAATCACGTGGCTTGGGGATCGATGATCCTGATCGTGATCACCGGCGGCCTCATGGTCAGCGAGCGCATCGATCAGGTGAGGGCGATCTTCGGTGATTCGATCCTGGACGCGCGCTGGGGCTGGATCTTCGTGATCAAGATGACCCTCTGGGTGCTGATGCTGGGCGCCGTCGCGGCGCATTCCTTCCTCGTCGGCCCGCGCCAGCTCGAACTCAATCGCCAAGCCCTCGAGCAGGACGATTCGTGGGCGGCCCAGCACCTGCGGCCCCTGCAACGACGCTCGATCATGCTCTCGGTGGGCGGACTCGTGCTCAGCCTCCTGGTGCTCGGCAGCGGCGCCTTCCTGGCCAATCACCTCTATTCGTTCCAAGCCGCGTAGCGCCCTCGTGTTCGCTCCGCCCTTGTGACAGTTTCCGCAACCGGGATCGTTCGGTATCATCGGCGGCGATGCGTACCCGTCGTTCTCTGGCGGCGCGAGCATTGTTTGAATGAGCTGGGGCTGACCGAGCTGGGGCAGAATGAACTGGACTGAAGGAACCGATGTCCTCTGATCAGGCCCCACGCCCGCCCGGACCCCGAGGCGGAATACCGGCGAGCTTCTCCCTGCTCTTCGTCTTCGGATTGATGGCGGCTGGGATTATCGCGCTGGCGGGCTTCGCCATCGACAAGGGCGCTGAGAAGGACAACAGCGCCGCGCTGGACCCCGCGAACGCCGCCGCCGCTGAGCTCTACGAAGCCAACCTCTTCATCCCCGACCAACGCGAGAAAGACGCCGAGGTGCTGCTTGGCGTGCTCGATGAGGACGCGCCCGTTCTGGACGAAGAAGAGCCCGCCCAGGAGGATCCCAGCGGCGAGGAGGAGGCCGCTAGCGAGGCGCCGGTCGCTGAACTCGACAACCCCGATGCCTTGCTCGCCTCGGCCGACGCGGAGACGGGACGCGAGCTTTTCTTTGCGAACAGCTGCAACCAGTGCCATGGCGACAACGGCGAAGGGTTGATCGGCCCCACGATCGCGCAGACCGGCTTCTCGCTCGCTCAGGTCGTCGGTCAATACCGCACGCCGCGCGGGCTCATGCCCCCCTTCGGCGCGGATCGTGTCTCCGACCAGGACGTGGCCCACATCTACGTCTGGCTCCAGACCTTGGAACTCCCCGACACGATCATCGAGGGTCTCGGCACTCCCTAGGTTCCGCCCCTGACTTCTGTTGCCACTCGCAGCCGTCCACTACCCTCGCCGCCCAGCGCCCTGGAGGATTTCGCCATGCCCGACTTCGAGAACCTGATCTACGAAAGCCTGGAAGACGGTCGCATCTGCCGCATCACGCTCAACCGCCCGGAAAAGATGAACGCCCTCTCTCAGGAGCTCCTCTTCGAGCTCAACGACGCCCTGCATGACGCCGAGGGCGAGCCCGAGGTCCGCGTCGTGATCTTGCGCGGCGCCGGCCGCACGTTCTCCGCTGGCTACGACCTCACTCCGGCGCGCGGAGGCGAGCAGCGGCGCGTCTACCCCGCCATGGACACGGAGAAGCGGCGTCTCATCGGCGGCATTCGCACCAGCATGATCCAGATCACGGATATCCAGCTCTACTTTTGGAACATGGCCAAGGTCACCATCGCGCAGGTGCACGGCTACGCCATCGCGGGGGGCTGCGAGCTGGCGATGATGGCCGACCTCGTCGTCGCGGCGGAGGACGCCCAGTTCGGTCACCCCGGCACCCGTGGCCTGGGCACCCCGCGCAACGGCTGCATCTGGCCGCTGATCATCCCCATGCGCCACGCCAAGGAGTTGATGTTCACGGGCGATTCCATCCCCGCCACGCGCGCGGAAGAGATCAGCATGATTAACAAGGCCGTCCCTGGGGACGAGTTGGAGGACTACACCCTCGCGCTGGCGCGCCGCATCAGCGCCCAAGACGGCGACTCTCTCGCCATCCACAAGCACATGCTCAACCGCTTCCACGAGCACATGGGCATCTACCCCGCGGTGCGCGCCGCCACGGATTACGACGCGATGTACCAGTACACGAACTTCGCCTACAAGTGGCAGGACGCCGTGCGCGAGGCGATGACCTCCGGCGGCGGCCTCAAGGACGCCCTCGCCTGGCGCGACGGTCCCTACCAGGACTACCGCTCCGCCAAGAGCGACTCCAGCGCATCCGGGTCGTAGCCTTCGACCGCCCGGCCCCCGCGCTCGACGACGGGCGGCAGCAGCCAACCCCGCGCGAGGAACTCCCGCGAAGCCTCTGCGTCTCGGCCGACCCGGCGGACCTCGTACACCACATCGCGCTCGTCAAGGAACTCCCTGACCACCCGGCAGGCGCTTCAACGCTCGTGCGTCCAGAGCACCACTGCTTCGCTCACTGGGTGATCCGAGACTCCGCCACCGCCTCCACCGCGTTGTCCCACGACTCCCGCACCCCGGGCCAGCCCGGTTCCAACAACGAGCGCAGCGTCTGCATCTGGGCCGCCACGTAGAGGTCGGCGTGCATGATCGTGTCCAGGATGGTGGCGAGCGTCGTGGGCTCGTCGCCCTCATGCGAGCGCGCCTGCGAGACGTAGACCCGGTCCAGGGCCTCGTCGCTAACCTGCATCAGCATCTCTTCGGTCACGGCGCGCACGCGCACCAGCGCGTACATCGTCCCGCGCACTCCAGGACGCTCCTCCAGGGTTGGGGCAGGGATCTCGGGGGGCCAGAGCCAGTGTGCTTCGCGCTGCCAGGCCTCGCGCGCGAGATCGCCCAGGGAGAGCGTGTCCGCCACGGGCGGGCGCCAGAGTAGGTCGGTGGTCAGATTCGCGATCGACTGCGTCAGCGTCCGTCGCACCACCAACAACCCATAGGCACGCGCTTCGAGCCGGGAGACCTCACTCACCGGCCGGTTAGACGGGCAGGGGCAGGTCGACGCGCACCCGCTCCAGCTCCGCCTGGA
>JAPUIR010000319.1 GCA_027296805.1 Chloroflexota bacterium
TCCAGGCGGTCGTTGAGGATGGCACTGACCATCCCGCGCGTGGCCTGGATCGCGACGCGCCGGCCCACGCCGTACGGCCCGCCAACCCAGCCCGTGTTCACGAGCCAGACCGCGGCGCCCGTCTGTTCCAGCCGTTCCTGCAGCATCTCCGCGTAGACCACGGGGTTGAGCGCCATGAACGGTGCGCCAAAACAGGGGCTGAAGGTGGCCTCCGGCTCGTCGATGCCGGTCTCGGTCCCAGCCAGCTTGGAGGTGTACCCGCTCAGGAAGTGATAGAGCGCCTGCGCGTGATTGAGGCGCGCCATGGGCGGCAGGACGCCGGATGCGTCCGCGGTGAGCAAGATCACGTGGGAGGGATGCGGCGCCAGGTCGCCGTCGTAGGCGTTGGTCAGCATCGACAAGGGGTAGGAGCCGCGCGTGTTCTCCGTGATCGAGTCGTCGTCCAGATCGACAACCCGGCTGTCGTCGGCGTAGACCACGTTCTCCATGATCGTGCCGAAGTCGCGCGTCGTCTGGAAGATGACGGGCTCCGCATCACTCGAAAGCCGGATCACCTTGGCGTAGCAGCCGCCTTCGATGTTGAAGATGCCCGCTTCGGTCCAGCCGTGCTCGTCGTCGCCGATCAGGATGCGTTCGGGGTCGGTGCTGAGCGTCGTCTTGCCCGTGCCCGACAGGCCGAAGAAGAAGGCGGTCTTGCCGCTGGCCGGATCGAGGTTGGCGGCTGAGTGCAACGAGAGCGCGCCGCTCAGCGGGAGGTAGTAGTTCATCGCCGTGAAGACGGCCTTCTTCATCTCGCCCGCGTAGGCCGTGCCGCTGATCAGGATCACGCCTTCATCGAGATTGAGCGCGATCACGGCGTCGCTGTTGACGCCGTCCAGCTCTCCCTCCAGGGCCAACGAGGGCACGTGCACCACGGTCAAGTCAGCCCCTCGATCCGGGTCGATCTCCGCGTCCGTCTCATCGTTGGGGAGGAACATCGTGCGGGCGAAAATGCTGTGATAGGCCTGCTCGCTGACGACCCGGACCGACCGTCGCTGGCTGGGATCGCGCGAAACGGTGCAGTCCTGTACGTACAGCTCCCGGCCGCTGAGGTGCTCCAGGCAACGTTCCTTGAGGTGCTGGAACGTGTCGGGATCCATGGGCTGATTGTGTTCGCCCCACCACACCCGCTCCGACGTCTCGGAGGTCCGCACGATGTACTTGTCCTTGGGGCTGCGCCCCGTTCGCGCGCCCGTGCGGACCGCGAAGCTGCCTCCTTGGAGGAGCTGGCCCTCTCCGGCGCGGACGGCGTGCTCGTACAGGACGGGCGTCGAGAGGTTGCGATGGATGGTGCCCGCGCCGTCGAGGATGCGCTGCGTCAACTCCGTCGACCGCTCGGCTTGCACCATGACTCGCGTCTCTCCCGACTCTCCCAGCGTAGGCCGGAACACGCCCTTGTGCAGTCGGGTCCATGGCGCAACGGGAGCCCGGGAGCGCTGCTCTGCCGCCCAGTTGCCATTACGCTGGCTCGCCATGTCGAGTTCGTCGGATCCGCGTCCCCTGCGTCTCTGGTCGGCCTTGGAGTTCCGCGACTACCGCGTGCTCTGGATCTCCTCCATCGCCTGGATGTTGACGCAACAACTGCGACTGCTGGTGACCGCGGTCTGGCTGTTCGAGGCGACGGGCTCCGCCGCGCAGCTCGGCCTGATCGGTGCGATCCAGCTCGTGGTGCAGATCCCGGCCTTGCTCTTCGGCGGCGCCCTCGCCGACCGCATCGACCGCAAGCTGCTGATGGCCGCGACGCAGGCCGTGACATTCGGCGTCGTCGGGACGCTAGCCGTTCTCGCTTCCAGCGGCGAGCTCGAGCCCTGGCACGTCTACCTGGCGACCGCCATCACCAGCGTGACCACAGTGCTCGGCCAGCCGGCCCGCAGCGCCCTCACCGCCGTCGTCGTGCCCCGCAGCTACCTCATGCACGCCGTGGCCACCAACAACGTCACCATCCAGATCGGCTCGATCGCCGCTCCGCTGATCTTCGCCGGAATCGCCGAAGGCACGGGCCTGACCCCGGTCTTTTATCTGGTGGCTGGAGTCGCGGCGGTCAGCGCCGTCCTGCCGCTCGGCATCCGCGCCAGCGGCCGGCCCCCGGGCATCCGGCGCTCATCGCTCGCGCGGGAGGTGTGGGAGGGCGCGCGCTTCGTCGCCCGGCACCCCATCTTACCCGGCCTCTACGCCCTCGACTTCGCGATCACCGTCGTCAGCTTCTACCGCCAGATCATGCCAGTCATCGCGGCGCAACTCTACGGCCGGGGCGCGGGGTCGGTGGGCGTGCTAACCGCGTCGAACTCGCTGGGGGCGGCCGCCGGCGGCTTCCTGGTCCTGCTGCTCGCCCGCTACCGCGCCAAGGGCATGATCGTGCTCTACGCCACCCTGTTCTACGGCGTCCTCCTCTTCCCCTTCGGCTTGGTGGAGGAGCTCTGGATCGGCATCGTGCTGATTGCGTTTCTGGGCGCCGCCGACGCGGTCGGAATGACGATGCGCCAGACGACCGTCCAACTGACCACGCCCGACGAGATGCGCGGCCGCGCGCTGAGCCTGCAAACGCTGGCCGCGCAGTCCGCCAACAACATCGGCACGCTGGAGGTCGGACTGATGTCGGCTTGGATCGGCGCGGGCGGGACGATGGTGGTGGGCGGCGTGATCTCGCTCAGCGCAATCGCGCTGATCTGGCGTCGCTTCCGCGGCATCCGCAGCTACCGCTATCCCGCCGACAAAAACTAGCGGCTCTCCCGCCGATCAGCGCTATCTTGCGCGGCGAGGCCGGGTTCGTAAACGCCAAGTTCAAGCCTGAATGGAGTTTTGCCATGGAGCTGCTCTTCAGCGGCGGACGCGTGCTAACGATGGATGCGATGAGCCGCGTCGCCGATGGCGTCGCCGTGCGCGACGGCCGGATTGTGGCTGTGGGCGCCAGCGCGGAGGTCGCGCGTGAGGTCGGCCCCGATGCGACGGTCGTCGACTTGCACGGCCGTGCGCTGCTGCCGGGGTTCAGCGACCCCCACAATCACTTCAGCATGACCGCCTTCGAGCCGCGCTCCGTCGACTGCCGCACGCCACCGATGGCGGACAGGGCCGCCGTCCTCGAAGCCATCGGCGCCGCGGCCCG
>JAPUIR010000032.1 GCA_027296805.1 Chloroflexota bacterium
CGGAACAGGTCCCCCTGCTCGATGCCCGCGCCGCGGCGCACGAAGAAGACCAGCTTCGACTGCTCCCGTGTCGTGTCCGCCTCCACCGCCACCGTCTCCGTCGTGAAGAGCTGGAACCCCTTGCCCAGGTCGGCGTACTGGTTGAAGCCGTCGGCGCCGACCTCGGGGGAGGCATTGTCGCCATACGTGTTGTGGAAGTGGTCCCAATCGCGGAACCACAGATCCGCCAGCCCGTCGACGTCGTCCCCCGGATCGCCGAAGCCAACGTCGACGTTGGGCTCGAAGAACGTGACCCGGTAGGCAGCAGGCTTGGCGAAGCCAACTCCGTGCGGGATGTGTACGTGCTCCCATTTCTCGAGTAGCTGCTCTCGCGAGACACCTTCGCGATGTCCCAGGCCAACCATCCACTTGATCATGCGACACCCCCAGCCTGCTTCAGTCCGACGATGATAGCCGCGGGCCCCCCTCCGCTCGGACGCATCCGCGAAACGCTGCCACGATCGACGCACCATCTGGCTCAAGCAACGGTGTCGCCGTCGAGGTCACGAGGGATCGAAGCTGAGGACCTCCAGCGCCAGCCCGCCGTCGACCGCGATCGCATCGAGATCCAGTTGAACCTCGACGGGATAGCCGACCTGAGGGTCATAGGTCACGGTCACTGCCACACCCCTGTCGATCGCCGCGGCGATCGCCACGAACCGCGCGGATATGGTCGTCGCCGCCGCCAGGTCCGCGTGAACGCCTGCTCTGCGGAAGTCGACGACGCGATCGTCGACCACCCGCACGTCGAAGGGACCGCCGAACGCTTGGTCACATTCGCAGTAGCGCACGAAGCGGAAGCTGTAGGCGCTGAGCCCGGCATCCCGCCAGCGCGCCTCCGCCGCAGCGAGCGCACGTCGTGCGGCCTCCTGCTCGGCGTCGACCGGCTCGGGTTCGCCCGACGGTAGCAGTGCCAACGCCTCGCGAATCCGCGTATCGAAGAGCTGCGATAGATCAGCCACCACGGCCTCCGAGGGGGTCACGGCGAAGACCACGACGCCGGCGAGGATCCGGCCGCGCTGAAAGGCGACGACTTCGGTCCACACGGGAAAGTCACCGGCGAGGGAACCCTCGGGGCTAGAGAGGACGAGGGCGCGCGCCGAGTCCCCCACCGCGAGTGTGACTTCGCTGAGAGCGCTGGGTGTTCCGGATGCCCCGGGATCCCCAAATGTCGCCAGGCTCTCTGCCTGGAGAATACCCATCGCTGCCGAGGCACCCGCCGCATCGTCAAAGTACAACGCGCTGAACTGCACCAAGAGCGGCTCACGGGAGAGTGCATCTGGATCGATGTCACCCCCGAGCAGCTCTGCGGCCAGCCCACGGGACAGGAAGCTGCGTTCGAGCTGAGCCCGCCAGCCGGCCGCCTCGAGATCGAAGGAAACGAAGGGACCGCGGCGGGCCGCGGCGGCTTGGTCCTGATATTCCTCAGCCAGTGTGAGGGTCCCCGACAACAGATCGGCTGCGGTCGGCAGCAGGCCCGCCAAGACCTCCCGGACTTGCACGCTGTTGAGCGGTGTCTCGGCGGCGCTTTCGGATCCATTGTCTGGAGGTGGAGCAGTCGAGTCCCCATTGTCTGGAGGTAGAGCTGTCGAGTCTCCGTCGTCCGGCGGTGCAGCAGTCGCATCTCCATCGTCTGGCGGGGGAGCAGTCGCGTCTCCATTTGCTGGAGGTAGAGCTGTCGAGTCGTCTGACGAACCCGTGCAGCCGGCAACGACGAATAGACAGGCGCAAAAGAACAGAACGTATCGCATGTCCTAATCATGACTTGTTCGATACGTTGTTGCTATCCGGCGGATGGCGCCCCACACGATGGCAATAGGTGAAGTTCCCAAAGGTGGTCGCTGACATGCCGATCGTGGGGGACACAGCGCAGGAATGACGCGTCTAAGCGAACCCGTCCCGCTTGCCCTCCTCGCTCGAGACCGCCGCGAAGGTGAAGATCCCCCGCGCCATCGACGACGTCTGCTCTCCGGCGCGGCGCTTGTAGATCTCGGTGCGCAGCTCGTGCACTGCGCCCGACTCCGGCTCCGCCAGCGCCGCGTACTCGATCAGGTGACAGGCCAGACGTAGATCACCCTCATCGGCCAGGCTGCGCGCCCGCTCCAACACGGCGCTCACGCCGCCCGCCAGCTCTACCCAGACACGCGCTTGAGCCTGCCGTGGCGCGGGCAGCAGATTGTCGGGCTCGCCTTCGTACCAACCGCCGTAGAGCCGCCACACGGTGCGGATGATGAACTGGGGGTGGTCGTAGACCGGGCGCAGATACGGCTTCGACAGGAGGTCCTCCGGCATTTGCACCTCGTGCAGCACCGTGTCCAGCGAGGCGCCCGTATTCATCAGCGCCAGCGTTTGCCCCTCGATCGATTCCAGCAGCGCGGCCGTGTCGAGCAGCGCCGCCTCGATCCGCTCCGCCCCAAAGATGGGGTAGCCGTGGCCCGGCAGCATCAGCTCCGCCCCCAAGCCCGCCATCTCGCGCAGCCCCGCCGCCCATTCCCCCACGAAGCGCTGCACCTTCTGCGGGTTGCCCGCGTTGGGCACCGCCCAAATAAAGAGGTCGCCGGGCGCCAGCAGCTTGCGCTCCGGGATCCAGGTCCAGGTCGCGTCTTCCGTCTCGCCTCGGGTGTGGTGCAGGTGGAAGTGCAGATCGCCGCGCTGGAAGGTGAGCCGGTCGCGATAGACGACGTCGGGATAGCGATAGCCGTCGGGCCAGGTCATGCGGAACGACGAGTCGCCCTGCGGGCGGATGAACTGCCGCGTGTTGATCGCGCCGTTGTACCCCAGCGTGCGGCTGTAGCGGTCGAAGTGCCAGGGCATCGTCTCGTGGCCGTAGACGACCGGCGCAGGTCGACCCTGCTCCTCCGCCTCGCGTTCGAACGGGCCCAGGCCAAAGATGTGATCGACGTGGTGATGCGAGAACACCGCCGCCGCCAGCGGTGTCTCGGGCCGCCATGCGCGAACGCCGGCGTGTAGCACGGCGGTGTCCTGACGCGTGCCCGTGTCGAGCATGACCAGGCCGTCGCCCGTATCGATCGTGTTGGCGCTGGCCACCGACTTGAAGAACAGGACCCCGTCCGCGATCTCCTCCGCCTGGCGGTCGTTCCAGGGTGAGGTAACCGGGTGAGCCTCGAAGGTGGTGTCGATCTCGCCCTTCCAGAGGCGATCGCAGAAATCTCGCAAGTCGGCCATCGGGTCCTCAGTTTCGAGTGGGCGTTCGCGTTGGGCGTCCACGCTCTGTGTTCGCGCTGAGCCCCCGGATGCTAGCCGTCTGGCGAGCTGTCACGCCTGTCCATCAAACCAAGCGATCAAACCGCTTCGAGGCGGCGCCACTTCACGACCGGCGGGACGGGCGCCAGTTGCCTCGTTGAAAGCATTGGGGTGAGAGCATGGGCTAGCCTGGCGCCGCATGCGCCGCGTCGCCCGACCATCGCACGACCCGTCGCAGAGCCGGAAGGCGCCCCACCATGAGCCCAGCCACCGCCAGACGCGCGCACATCATCACGGGCGGCTTCCCGCCCGGAGCCATGGGCGGCCACGACATGGACTACGCCCGCCTGCGCTTGCTTGAACTGCTAGAAGAGGAAGAGATCCCGGCCACCGTAGGCAACGACTTCCGCGGCGTGGGGCGCTGGCTGGAAGGCAGCCAACTCCTGATCACCTACGTGGCAGGGCCGTACCTGGACGACGTACAGAACCAGTACGTGCGCGGCTGGCTGGAGCAGGGTGGGCGCTGGCTGGGGCTGCACGGCACAGCGGGCGGCAAGGCCGCGCGGGGCGCCAAGGGCGAGCGTCGACGCATGGTCAAGGCCGGCCATCACGAGACGC
>JAPUIR010000320.1 GCA_027296805.1 Chloroflexota bacterium
AACACGTCGCCGACACCACCCACGAGGGGCTGGTTGTCGTGTGCGGCGTGACCGGCTGCGGCAAGTCGACGACTCTGGCGGCGATGATCGACCACATCAACGAGACGCGTCATTGCAACATCATCACCATCGAGGACCCGGTCGAGTACCTCCTGCGACCCAACAAGTCGTTTATCAGCCAGCGCGAGATAGGGATCGACGTCAAGGACTTTCCGCTCGCGCTGCGAGCCGCGGTACGGCAGGATCCCGATGTGATCATGATTGGCGAAATGCGCGACAGAGAGACGATGATGGCCGGCCTCATGGCCGCCGAGACCGGCCACACGGTCTTCGTCACCCTCCACACCGCCGATACGATGCAGGCCTTCGCCCGCATCCTCGAGTTCTTTCCCTCCTCCGAGCACACATTCATCCGCTCGAGCATGGCCAACGGTCTCAGGGCGGTGATGGCCCAGCGGCTGTTACCCAGCGTTCGCGACGATGTCGACCGCGTCCCCGCCACGGAGGTCCTGCTCAACTCGCCCACGGTCCAGGACAAGATCCGCGAGGGCGAGGACGACGACCTGCCGGCGGTCATCCACAGCTCGGAGGGCGAGGGGATGCACGACTTCACCTCCAGCCTCGCCCGGCTCGTCGAAGAGGACTGGGTCGACCTGAAGGTCGCCGTGCGGTACGCACCCAACCGCGAAGCGCTCGTCAGCAAAGTCCGCGGCATCGAGGTCGCGGCCGACAAGCTGATTCAGCGTGTCAAGCGCTAGCTCGGGGTATTCACCGCAGAGACGCAGAGAGCGCAGAGAACTGAAATCACAGATGTCAGGGGCGCGTCTTGCCGTGATCCGAGATGGCACGGTTCGCTCACGTCCAGCCAGCAACGCCCGTCGAAAATAGCTCTGGCTGAGTTTTCTCCGCGTCCTGGGCATGTCTGCGGTGAGTCATTCCTGCGGCGTGTTGTTCCTGCGACCTGTACAGCCGGCCCTACGTCAGCAGGATGCATTGGGCTTCGGGAGAGCATCGAGCCCGCGCGCCTGAACCCTGAACCCTCTTCTTATCTTCGTGGCCCTCCGTGTTTCGTTCTTCTCTGCGTTCTCCGCGTCTCTGCGGTGAATCATTGGGGCTAAACAACCGCCCGGCGGTCGGTCGACCGCCGGGCGGCATTTTCATTACCAGATCCAAGGCTGCACACCGTGCAACCCCGTCAGGGGCACGGCTATACGTGCAGCCCGCTGGTACTGTCACACTCTTGTTTCAATGGATCACCTCCTTGATTAAAAAGGGGTTGCCCCAGCCGTCGCGAGCGTGATCACTCGCCGCCGGGATCTTTATCCCCTGAGCGTCCCCAGGGGCTCACCGCCCGCGCCCCGCTCGCCATGGCACGGCCATGGTGCGGCGGGACCGGTCGTCGCGGTCCGCTTCCGGCGCCCGGCGGGGGGTTCGCCCCCGGTTTGCCGGCGGCTCGCCGCGATAGACCAATTATCGCGTCTACCGGCGAAGAGGGCAAGCAAAAACGATGTAAAAAGGATTCCGCAGACGGCGTGCCGCCCTACCCTTTGCGTCTTCGGACCGCTTTCGTGGAGATCGTCTCGACGACCGGCGTCTGGATTTCTTCTTCCTCCAGCTCCTCGGCGTCGTCTTCTTCATCTTCTTCGTCTTCTTCTTCGTCCTCTTCCTCCTCCCACTCTTCGTCCTCGGCTTCCTCAAGCTCAACGTCCTCGTCCTCCACGCCCTCGCCGCCGGAGTCGTCTTCTGGGCTGGTGGTATCGAAGAGCGTTCCACTTGCCTCGGCCGCCTCCTCCATCTCCCGCATCTGCTCCCACTCCTCGAGGCTGATGAGCACCTCGCGGGCAACCGATCCCTTGTGGGTGCCCAGGATCCCCGCCTGCGACATCTGGTCGACGAGCCGCGAGGCCCGCGTGTAGCCGATGGCCAGCCGCCGCTGGAGTAGCGACACGGAGCCCCGTCCGGTCTCGATCATCTCGCGAACCGCCTGATCAAACAGCGGATCCCGCTCCGCCGGCATGGCGCCCTCGGCCCCATCCACCGGCCTCAGCATCAGGAGTGCCGGATCGAACGTGGCACTGGCCACGCCGCGGAGATACGTGGCGACCCTACGGATCTCCGGGTCGGTAACGAGCGTCCCCTGCGCGCGCTTCAGCTGCGTATTGTGCGGCGTAAGAAAGAGCATGTCGCCCTGTCCCAGCAGAAGCTCGGCCCCCTTCTGGTCCAGGACGATGCGGCTGTCCATACCGGACGCGACCTTGAAGCTCACGCGGCAGGGCATGTTCGACTTGATGAGGCCGGTAACGACATTTGCCTGGGGCCGTTGGGTGGCGACGATCAGGTGAATTCCAACCGCCCGAGCCTTCTGGGCGATACGCACGATCGACTGCTCGACCTCGCTGTGCGTCATGATCAGGTCGGCCAGCTCATCGATGATGAACACGATGTAGGGCAGCTTCTTGGGGATCTTGGCGCGCTCGGCGGCATTGGCCGGCTTGAACCGCTCGTATAGCTCTTCTTCCGTGAGCTGGTTGTAGGCGGCGACGTTGCGCACCGACGCTTCGCGCAACAGCTCGTATCG
>JAPUIR010000321.1 GCA_027296805.1 Chloroflexota bacterium
GCCTTGCCCATCCCCGCTGGGGTAAACACCGGCATCAAGCCCGCAATGTTGTTCGCCATGATGTCCTGCGCGAACTGGCTGGCGACGTCGTTGAGATCTGCCACGCTGAAGCTCCTCATTGCAACGCCGCGCTACCCACGAGGACGTCGCCAGAGGGAGTGTATGGAAGGCCCCCAACCCGGTCAAAACCGCGCCGCCCTTTGCTCTTCTCAGTCAGACGCGACTTCTGCGTCACACGCCACACGACTGAAGGACTTCCGCCACCTACCCGATGAGCGTTGCCAACAAGGGGCGTACCGTGGATCCGCCCGCATTGGGGCGGATCCGGGGCGAGGCCATGACCACATCCCCTGAGACGATCATCGAAGCCCGGGGCGTCCACAAGACCTACCGCGCCGACGGCAACGATGTGCGTGCGCTGCGCGGCATCGACCTCACGGTCCAGCGCGGCGAGATGGTCAGCATCATGGGACCGTCGGGCTGCGGAAAGACCACCCTCCTCAACTGCCTCTCCGGCCTCGACGACGTCGATCAGGGCACCATTCACATCGAGGGCCGCGAGATCCAGGAGCTCTCCGACAACGCCCGCACGGAGTACCGCGCCCATCGCATGGGCTTCGTCTTCCAGTTCTACAACTTGCTGCCCGTGCTCAACGCCGTCGAGAACGTGGAGCTCCCCCTCCTGCTCGGCGGCGCCTCCCCTTCGGAGGCCCGGGAACGTGCCATGGGCACCCTCGCCCGGGTCCAGCTCGAAGACTGGGCCCGGCATCGTCCGGCCCAGCTCTCCGGCGGTCAGCGACAACGCGTCACCATTGCCCGCGCGCTGGCCAATGAGCCGGCCATCGTCTGGGCCGACGAACCGACCGGCGACCTCGACAGCGTGGCCGCCGATGAGGTCATGCGCCTGATCGACGAACTCAACATCGAGAACCAACAGACCTTCGTCATCGTCACCCACGACAAAGCGATCGGCGAACGCTGCCACCGCACCGTGCTCATGCGCGATGGCCTGATCGAGGGCGAGGTGGTCCACCGACCCTTCCAGCCCTCCGCCACCGCCGCCGGGAGCTAACGCCGCCAGTCGGGAGCGCTATGCAAGAACTCTTCGGCGCGGACATGAGCGACATCATGATCGGCGTGGCGACCGCCACCGGCGTCGTGCTGCTGTTCCTCGCCGTGCTTGCCTACCGACAGCCGCTGCTGTTCCGCATCGGACTGCGCAACATCCCGCGCCGCCGGGCGCAGACCTCCTTGATCGTGTTTGGGCTCATGCTCAGCACACTGATCATCTCGTCCGCCTTTACGACCGGTGACACGCTTGCCTCCAGCCTGCGCAACACGGCGTTCCGTATCGCAGGCCCCATCGACCATCTGATCCAGTACGACGTTGGCGCCGGCCGCAACGTCAGCCAGCGTGAGGCCGTCGTCCCCGAGTCTGTGGTGGTCGACCTCAAGGAACGCTTCGCCGACGACCCCGACATCGTCGGTTTCACCCGCGCCCTGTTCGACAACGTCTCGATGTTCAACCGAGACAGCCAACAGCTGCTCCCGCTCTCCTTCCTGCTCGGGCTCGATGCCGCGGAGGTCGACGTCATCGGAGGCATTCCCTCGCTCGAAGGGACCCGTCTCAGCCTCGACCTCCTTGGCGAACGCGGCATCATCCTCAATCAGACCGCCGCCCGGGAACTCGCGGCCGAGGTGGGACACACCATCGAGATCTTTGCCTTGGGTCAGCGGCTGGAGTTCAGCGTCGCCGCGATCGCCCAGGACACGCTCCTGTCTGGGGAGGTCAACCCGGTGGAGTCACAGGGAGGCGTGATCCGGCTGACGGACGCCCAGGCCATCTTCGATCAAGAGGGCGTCGTCACCGGCGTGGGCGTCACCGTCCGTGGCGGCATTCGCGGCAGCCTCGCTCTTGCGGACGAAGTCAACGAGCGTCTCAATCAGTTCCTGCTCACGCAGGGCCTGCTCGAGGCCCAGGACAATCTTCCCCTCGACCAACGCATCTACACCGACTCGCAAGACCGCCGCGTGTTTGAAGCGGAGGACTTCAAGGCCGACCGCCTGAGCGACGCGGAGACCTTCGGCAGCATCTTCACCTCGATCTTCCTGTTCATGGGGCTCTTCTCGATCGGGGCCGGGATCCTGCTGATCTTCCTCATCTTCGTCCTCCTCTCCGAGGAGCGGAAAACCGAGATGGGCATCTCCCGTGCAATCGGCATGCGACGCTGGCACCTGGTCGAGACCTACTTGGCTGAGGGCATGGCCTACGACCTGGGCTCGGCCATCGTCGGTGCGGGGCTCGGCGTCGCGGTTGCGTTCGGCATGATCGAAGTTCTCAACTCCGTCGGCGACGACTTCGGCTTCTCCTTCGACCGGCACGTCGAGCCGCGCAGCCTGGTCGTCTCGGCAGGCCTCGGTATCCTCCTGGTCTTCTTCACCGTCGCCGTCTCCTCCTATCGCGTGAGCCGGCTGAACATCGTCGCGGCCATCCGTGACATCCCCGAAAGCCGCCTGGAAGTGCCACGCCGGATCTCCATCGTGGGGCTGTTCACGACGACAGTCGGGCTTTTTCTGCTGATCCCCAGCATCCTCCTGGCGCCGTTCGGCTTCGCCTTCGTTGTCGTCTACACCTCGATCATCGGTCCGCTCTCCCGGGCGGAACGCGTGGTACTCCCGATTTGGAGTCTGATGCGCTGGCGGCCGGAGTGGTGGTTCAGCCTGCTCACCATCGGCTTTCTCGCCTTATACGCGGGCCTCGATGGGAACACAGCCTCTCTCTATCTGGGGGGGCTCTCACTGCTGCCAATCGGCGCGCTGATGCTGGCCCGTCGCGTCGGGCGCGCTGGGCGGATCGCGCACAGCTCGATGGGCATCGCCATCTTGCTGATCTGGCTCGTGCCCTTCGAGGTGCATGAGACCCTCACCGGCTTCGACGGCGAAGGAGGCCCCGAGCTCTTCCTCCTCTCCGGGACAATGATGGTCACGGGCGGCACCGTCTTCATCGTCTTCAACCTGGACGTGCTGGCCGGGGGCCTGCGCCAGATCGGTGCGGTCTTCGGCCGCTTACGGCCCGTCGTGCAAACCGCCGCCGCCTACCCGGCCACCGCCCGCTTCCGCACCGGCATGACCGTCGCAATGATCGCGGTCATCATGTTCGCCCTGGTCACCTTCACCACGATCAACTCCAACTTCTCGCGGCTCTTCACGAGCGAGACCGCGGCCGGCGGCTACGCGATCCAGGCCGACGCCAACCGCAATGCCACCTTCACCGATCTCGAAGCGGCGCTGGTCGCCGAAGGACGCGGCGATCTCGCTGCCCGCCTAGGCGATCTCTCAAAGCTCAGCCTCGCCTCGTTTTCCGGCACCGATATCGTGGGACTGGAGTCGCAGCGCTGGGATCGCCGCAACGAGCGGCTGATCCTCGATGAAGCCGGCCAACCGATCACGGAAGCGCTGGACCTCCACCTCGCCCCCACGGCCTTCGACAGCGACGGCGAGCTCATTCCCGGAGCGGATCAAGATCCGCTCAACTTTGGCTATCGCTCCGCGCTCTTCGTGGGCGCCGACGACGGCTTCCTTGACCATGATGGGGTTGTGCTACAGACGCGTGCCGGCGGTTTCGAGAGCGACGCCGCGGTCTGGCAGGCGCTCAAAACACCCCTGCCCGACGGCTCGCGCTACGCGGTCGTGACCGCTCTGGCCGCGGCGAACGAAGACGATCCCTTCGGCCCGGACGCGGACGACGCCTTCTTCCTGCCCGATTCGGTGCGAGAAGACAGCAGGCGCATGCCCACAGTCACCGCGCTGATCAACGATCCCAGCAGCGGTCAAAGCCTCACCATTCACATCGTGGGCGTGATCGATCAAGTGATCCAGATCGCCGGGCCGGAGTTCGCTCTCCTCCCCAGCGTGATCGTCGCGCATGACGCGTTCACCACCCTCTACGCCGAATCAGATCTGGTCCGCCACTTCGCCACCGTCGCCCCCGGAGTCGACCCTTTCACCACAGCCCAGGGGATCGAAGCCACACTGCGCGTGGAGACAGTCTCGATCATCGATGAATTGGAGGAGCGACAGGACACCTTCCGTACCATCCTCGCGCTCTTCCAGGGCTTCACGGGGCTGGGCCTGTTCGCCGGTCTCGCGGCGTTGGGCGTGGTCGCGATCCGCGCGGTAGTGGAGCGTCGTCAGCAGATCGGAATGCTGCGGGCGATCGGCTTCTCACGCGGCTTCATTCGCCTGGGCATGATCCTGGAGATGTCGTTCATCGCCCTGCTCGGAGTGTTCCTCGGCACCGTGCTCGCGGTCGCGCTGTCCTGGCGTCTCTTCACGGAGGGCGCCTTCGGCAGCACAACGGGGGCGGAATTCTATGTCCCCATCGGCCAGATCATGCTGTTCGTGGCGATCGCGATGTTCGCCTCGCTCGTGCTGACCTACCTCCCGGCCCGTCAGGCCGCGAACACGACGATCGCCGAGGCGTTGCGCTACGAGTGAGGGCGGCCACGGCTGCCCGCCTCTATCCTCGAGCACTACGTGGAGATCACATGCCCGACGCGCTCTCCCTCGACGCCCTCCGTTTGCTCTACGCCTATGACTCCGACGCCCCTCTCGCCGCCGAGTTCACGGAACTGCAGGCCTCCGACACCCTCCGCCTCGATCGCTTCGAGTTCAGCTCCCGCCACGAGCAGCGCGTCGCCGGCATCCTGCTCTCCGATCCCAGCGACGACGCCCCCCGTCCACTCGTGCTCGTGGCGCACCCCGGCACCCTCGACAAGTCCAGCGACTACGTGCTCTCGCCCGCCCAGCAATGGGTCGCGCAAGGCGTCGTCTGCGCCACGATCGACCAGGCCGGGCACGGGGAGCGCGCCCAGCACCCGGTCACGATGGAGGATTTCGTGCGCTTCCCCTACCGGCGCATGGACCAGACCGTGCAGACCGCCGTCGACTGGATGCGCACTATCGACCTTCTGGCCGAGCGGCCGGAGGTCGACGCGTCGCGAATCGGCTTTGTCGGATTCAGCATGGGCGGCATGCGGGGTGCACCCTTCGTCGGCCTCGACCAACGCGTGAAGGCTGCCGTCTTCTGCATCAGCGGCGCGGCGCGCGGTCGGCCCGACGACCCACGGGAGATGCTCGCCCAGCACGCCACCGACCCCGCCAGCTTCGCCCCCCTCATGCAGAACCCCGTGCTCGTCGTCGCGGGCAGGCAGGACGATGTCGTCCCGCCGGAATCCGCGCGGCGCTTCGCCGACGCCATGCCCGAGCCCAAGGAGGTCGTCTGGCTCGACTGCGGCCATTGGGACTTCATGCCGCAGGGTCTTGCACCGGTCTGGCCTTTCCTCGAAGCGAACCTCTGAGACGAGCCGGCGCTCCGCTATCGTGAACGAAGCTCAGGCGACTCGTTGAGCCACCATGCCCTTCACCTACCACGAACTCGAACCCGACCGCTGGCGCGACCTCACCCAACTCCTGGGACCAAATGGCGCCCAGGACGGCTGCTGGTGCATGTGGTGGCGACGCCCCCAGGGCGGCAAACTCTGGGAAGAGAAGAAGGGGCGCCCGAACCGCGACGCCATGCGGCGCCTGGTCCAGAACCGCAAGGCCAGCGGCATCCTCGCCTACGAGGGCGACACCCCCGTGGGCTGGTGTGCCTTCGGACCGCGGCTCGATTTCCCGCGCTTGGAGACGGTCAAGGCCTTCCGCCGCGATGACATCGACGATGTCTGGAGCGTGAACTGCTTCTACATCGCGCGCGGCTACCGCGGACAGGGGGTCGCGCGTGGGCTGCTCGCTGCTGCCCTCGAGGCCATGCGTCGTCGCGGTGCACACACGATCGAGGCGTATCCCGTCACCACCACGGGCAAGGGCGACCGCGTGCAGCCGGCCTTCGCCTACACAGGCCCCCTGTCGATCTTCGAGCAAGCCGGCTTCCAAGAGATTCAGCGCCTCGCCCCAACCCGTCCCCTGCTCCGTCGCAAGCTCTAGCCCCCGCGCGAGACAGACGCCTAAGCGAGCACGCCCGCCGCGACCAACTCCGATACCTCTTCCTCGCTGTAGCCCAGGATCCGCGTTGCCACGTCTAGCGTGTGCTCCCCGAGCAGCGGCGCCGGCGCCAGCAGCTCCCCCGGCGTCCGATGAAGCTTGGCGACCGGCCCATCGTAAGCCGAGCGTTCCGTCTCGGGGTGATCGAGATAGCGGTAGTAGCCGCGCGCCTCCAGGTGAGCATCGTGATCGAGGACATCCTCCGCGTCTTGCACCAGGCTGGCCGGCACGCCCTCGTCCTGCAGCCGCGACGCCAACCTGACGGCCTCCTCCCCCTCCACCCACGCGCTCACCGCCGCGTCGAGATCGTCCTCATGCCGCCTCCGCCCCAGGATCGTCCCGAAACGCTCGTCTGAAGGAAGCGCTGACCCGAGCGCCGACCCCGCCGCTACCCGCAACAAGCCCGACCATTCGTCGTCGTTTCGCACCGCGATCGCGATCCAGCGTTCCCGCGAGTCTGGATTCTGGCCGGCTGCAGCGGCATGGCTGCGCTCGTCGTCGCGACAGCGGTAGACGCCATGCGGCG
>JAPUIR010000322.1 GCA_027296805.1 Chloroflexota bacterium
ACGATGCGGAGATGGAGCCGCTCCTCCACGGTCTGCTCGGCCAGATCGATCTCCTCACGCTGGAGATCGACATCGGTGAACAATGCCATGAAGGCCTGCAGCGGATCTTTGCCGTCGACCCACTCGTTGTAGATCAAGCGCTTCGACGCTTCGTGCTGCTCGGGCGGGATGCGATGCGTGGGTAGAATCTGCAGCGCGTTCACGATTGCGGCGTCGAGCCCGGCGGCGACGGCTTCCTCCACGAACACGGAGTTGAGCACTTGGCGGGAGGCCGGATTCAAGCCGAAGGAGATGTTGCTCACGCCCAGGATGGTGCGCACGCCCGGGATCTCCTGCTTGATGCGCCGCACCGCTTCGAGCGTTTCGCGACCGTCATTGCGTAGCTCCTCCTGCCCGGAGCCCAGCGGCAGAGTGAGCGCATCGAAGAGGAGATCGCCGGACCGCAGGCCGTGCTTCTCGGTCGCCAGTTGATGGATGCGTTTCGCGATGGCGACCTTGCGATCAGCGGTGCGGGCCTGACCTTCCTCGTCGATCACCAGCGCCACGACGGCGGCCCCGAAGCGCTTGGCGGTCGTCAGCACCTGGTCCAGGCGAGCGCCACCGTCCTCAAGGTGGACGGAGTTGAGGATCGGTTTCGAGCCCAGCAGCTTCAGACCGGCCTCCAAGACGGGGGCCTCCGTGGAGTCGAGCATAATCGGGAGGGTGGTGCGGCCGCGCGCGAGTCCCACGAGTCGCGCCATGTCGGGCGCGCCGTCGCGTCCGACGTAGTCCACGCAGACGTCGACGACGTGGGCCCCCTCCTTGGCCTGGTCCCGGATGACGTTCGCCATCTCCTCCCAGTTCTCCTCGGCGAGCAGCCGCTTGAAGCGACGGGAGCCATTAGCGTTGGCGCGCTCACCCACGATCAGGAACGACGCGTCCTGCTCAAACGGCACGGAGACAAAGAGCGAGGAGACGGCCTCTTCGAGTTGGGGCTCCCGAGTCGCCGGGACGACCCCGGCGATCCCCTCTACGACGGCGGCGATGTGCTCCGGGGTGGTACCGCAGCAGCCGCCCACAATGCGCGCACCGTATTCGCCGATGAACGTGCGGTGGGCGTCCACCAACTCCTGGGCGCTGAGGTCGTAGACGGCCTGGTCGTTCTCCACGCGGGGCAGCCCCGCGTTGGGCTGGACCATGATCGGCAGGGGCGAGTGCGCGGCCAGGTAGCGCAGATGCTCGTGCATCATCTCGGGTCCGGTGGCGCAGTTCAGTCCCAGCGCGTCGAGGCCGAGCGGTTCGAATGCGGTCAGCGCCGCGCTGATCTCGCTGCCCACGAGCATCTGGCCCGTCGTTTCGATCGTCACCGTGCAGAACAGCGGCAAGCGGCGGTCCATCTCCGCCATCGCGTCTTTCGCCGCGATGATGGCGGCCTTCCCTTGCAGGAGGTCGTAGACCGTCTCCACGAGCAGCGCGTCGACGCCGCCCTCGATCAGACCCAGCGCCTGCTGGAAGTAGGCTTCATGCACCTCGTCGAATGTGGCCTGCCCCAGGCTGGGCAGCTTCGTGCCCGGCCCCATCGATCCGATCACGTAGCGCAGCTTATCGGGAGTGGCGTACGAATCCGCCATGCGCCGGGCGATGCCGGCGGATACGCGGTTCAGCTCACGCGTCCGCTCTTGCAGGTCGTACTCGGCGAGCACGAGGCCACTGGCGCCGAAGGTGTTGGTCAGGATGGCGTCGGCGCCGACGTCGAGATAGGAGCGATGCAGGGTTTCCACGGCGTCGGGGCGCCAAAAGTTGAGCGCCTCGTTGCAGCCTTCGAGGCCGCCGAAATCGTCGAGGCTGAGATCCATGCGCTGAAGTGCGGTGCCGGTCGCACCGTCCAGCACGAGAACGCGCTCCTGCAGCGCGTCCAGCAGAGACGGGGAAGTCACAGGTACTCCAGGCATCGTCACGCCAGCACTGCCGCGCGCTCTCGCGCGACCTCAAGGCCGTGGCGGGTGGACGCCAGTCCCGACATTATAGGAATTCCGGCCTGAGAGGTGGCGTCGCATGGACAACACGCCGGACGGCGCGCGACTCGCCCGCTCGGGAGGGGCTAGAGGCTGGCGCCAGCCGCCAAGGCCGCGTCGATCGCGGTCTGCCAGCGCTCCTCCAGGTCGTCGGCGCGGACTGTTTCGAGCACGTAGTCGCCGAAGTCGTGGGTGGTGGCGCCGGTGTCACGACCGGTCATGACGAGCTTCTTCTCGTACTGCCCGCAGAGGTCCATCGCCTTGTCGAGGCGAGCGCCGAGGTCGGTGTAGCCGACGTGGGAGAGCAGCATCGCCCCGGCGCGCAACATCGACGAGGGATCGGCGAAGTGAGCGCGACCCTCACGCACCATGCGAGGGGCGGAGCCGTGGATGGCCTCGAACATCGCTGTCCGGGTGCCCAGGTTGGCGGCGCCCGCGGTCCCCACGCCGCCTTGGAACTCGGCCGCCTCGTCGGTCAGGATGTCGCCGTAGAGGTTGGGCAGGACCATGACCTGAAAGTCGCGACGCCGTTTTTCGTCGACGAGCTTGGCGGTCATGATGTCGATGTACCACCCCTCCCAGGTGATGTCGGGGAAGTCGGCGGCCACCGTGCGCGCGGCGTCCAAGAAGGAGCCGTCGGTGGTCTTGACGACGTTGGCCTTCGTGATCACGGTGACGTTGGTCTTGCCGTTCGCCTGCGCGTACTCGAACGCGGCCTTCAGGATCCGCCTGTTGCCGGGGTTGGACAGGATTTTGAAGTCGATGTTGAGGTCGCCGACGGAGATGCCCTCGCTGCCAACGGCATAGACGTCCTCAGTGTTTTCGCGGAAGAACATCCAGTCGATGCCCTGTGCGGGCACGCGCACGGGCCGCACGTTGGCGAAGAGGTCCAGCTCCTTGCGCATCGCGACGTTGGCGCTCTCGATGTTGGGCCATTCGTCGCCTTGCTCCGGCGTGGTGGTGGGCCCCTTGAGCGTGACGTGGCACTTGCGGATCTCGGCCAAGACGTCATCCGGGATGGCCTGCAGCACCTCCGCGCGATGCTCGATGGTCAGCCCTTCGATCGTGCGGAACTCGACCTTGCCAGCCGCGATCTGCTCGGCCAGCAGATCCTCCAGTACGCGCTGCGCCTCGGCGGCGATCGAGGGGCCGATGCCATCTCCGCCGATCACGCCGATGATCAGCGGGTTGAGCTGGGTGTAATCGATCGGATCGCCCGCGTCCTTGATCTTGTTCACCCGCTCAACCTGGCGCTCAAGCAGCGCTCCGAAGTGGGCCTGGGCTTCCGCAATGGAATCGACGTGAGGCACGGGCATTCTCCACCTGAGTGTTGTGGCGTTCGGAGTGCGGACAGGGTGGAAAGCAATTCCCCCCGGCCCGGCCAGAGTCTTGACGATCGATAGAAATGGCGCAACCTGCGATAGAAGAAACGGATGCCTCCGCGCGGCTACGACTCCGCGCCGCACACGGAGTCGATCAATCCAAACCCAGATCGCGCAAGAAGGCCGCGGAATCGGGCTCCCGTCCCAGGAAGTCCCGTACGAGGACCTCCCCGTCCACACTGCCGCCGCGCTCCAGGATGCCGCGCCGATAGTCGTCGCCCACGGAATCGTCTTCGAGGCCGGCGGCCTCGAAGCGCGTGTACATGTCGTCGCCGTAGACCTTGGACCACATGTAGCCGTAGTAGCCCGCGTCGTAGCCGAAGAGATGCCCGAACCCGGCTTGGAAATGCGTGTCTTCAGGGAAGGGAAACCCGGTGATCCCGTGCAGATCGCGAGCGATCTGGTCGCTGTCCTTGCTGGCGCCGGGGCCGTGGTAGGCCAGGTCCAGCCGGCTGAAGAACAGTTGTCGCAGCGCCGCGATTCCGCTGCCGACGTTCTTGGCGTCCACCATGCGCTGGAGCAGATCGTCAGGCAGGGGGTCGCCGCTCTGGAAATGGCGCGTGAAGCCTCGCAGGACCTCCGGCTCCCAGCACCAGTGCTCCAGCATCTGCGAGGGAGCTTCCACGAAATCGCGCTCCACCCGCGTTCCGGAGAAGCGCACATAGGGGGAGCGGGTCAGGGTCTGGTGCAGGATATGGCCGAACTCGTGGAACAGCGTGACGACCTCGGAATGGCGCAGCAGCGACGGTGTCTCGGCGCTGGGTTTCGTGAAGTTGGCGACGATCGCACTGATCGGGGATTGGTAGTCGCCTCCCGGCAGGCCGCGCCCACTGCGCAGGGTGAAGGCGGCGGCGTGCCCGAACTTGCCAGGCCGGGGATGCAGATCCATATAGAAGTGGCCCACCACCTCGCCCGCGGATCCGTCGCGCTCGTCGACGATGTCGAAGTAGCGCACGTCGGGGTGCCAAGCGCCGCCGCTTTCGCGCGCAACGAAGCGCACCTTGACGAGCCGCTGGTAGACGTCGAACAGCCCGTCGAGGCAGGCGTCGAGAGGGAAGTACTCGGCTACCTGGAACGGATCGACGGAGTGCACGTTGCGCAGGACCTGCTGCTGGTAGTAGCGCCAATCCCAGATGTTGAGCGGGGCGCTGGTGCCGGTCTCGTCGCGCTTGGCCTGCGCGAATTGTGCCAGGTCGCCGTCGGCCTTCGCGCGCACTTTCGCCTCTAGGTCGACCAGGAAGTCGAGCACTGTTTGTGGGGTCTTGGCCATCTTCACCTGCAGCGCGTAGGTCGCCCAGGAGTCGAACCCCAGCAGAGCCGCCGCTTCGTGCCGCAGCGCGATCGCCTCTTCTAGTAGACCGACGTTGGCCGAGGCCGCCTTGTTGTGGTTCTTGCGGAACAGCTCCTCACGCAGGGCTTCGTCCGGCGACGACTCCAGGAAGGGGAACAGCTCCGGGTAGTCGAGCGAGACGCGGTAGCGCGTCTGTCCGTCGACATCTTCACTGCGCAGGTTCGCGATATAGGCATCGGGCAGGCCCGCGAGGTCGTCCTTGGAGACCAGGATCGCGTCTTCGTACTCATCGATGTTGCGGCGGAACTCGATCCCCAGCGAGACCAAGCGCTCCTTCGCCTCCTGCAGCGGGGCGCGCTTGGCCGCGTCGAGTTCCAGCCCGTTGCGGTGGAAGTCGCGCAGGGTGCGCTCCACGAGGCGCGCCTCGACGCCCGACAGGCCCCGTCCCTCGGCCGAGCCCGCGAAGGCGAGCACGGCGTTGTAAAGCCCCTCGTCGAAGCCGAGCCGGGTAGCGAAGGTGTCCAGCTTCTCCTCGGCTGCGTGGGCCGCTTCCCGGATCTCCGCCTGCGGCGAGACCTGCGAGAGGAAGCCGTAGCGTCCGCTCGCCTCGCCCAGCACGTCGTCGATCTCTTCCAAGGCCAGCATGGTGTTCGCGAAGGTGCACGCGCCGTCCGGCGCGGACGTCAGCTCATCGACCAGGGTCTGTGCCCGCGCGATGGCGACATCGATCTCCGCCGTCAGCTGATCCGGCCCCACCGATGCGTAATCGAACGGTTGCTCCACCGAAGCCATCCGGGCCCACCTCCTGACTGCACGTCGCCCCAGCCTATGACCTCCCCGTCACAGTCGCAGGGCCGTCCACTCAGCCCCTGCGAAACCCGGCATACTGGCCGCGTCATGGCTGCACTGGAAGACCTGGAACGGATAGGGCAGGACCGCGAGGCGGAGATCTTCGCCTGGCCGGATGCCCGCGTCGTGCGGCTGATGCGGAACAGGGACCGCATGCCGCAGCTGGAGCGCGAGCGCGCGGCCATGCACGCCGCGGCCGGCATGGTCGATATCCCAGTGCCCACGGACCTGGTCACGGTCGATGGACGCCCAGGGCTCGTGATGGAGCGGATCGATGGGCGCGATCTCCTGTCCCTGATGGAGAAGCAGCCCTGGACCGTCGTGCGCTTCGCGACCTTGAGCGGGAGACTCCACGCCAGCCTGCTGCGCTCCCACGCGCCCAGCGACCTGCCCGACCTGCGCCTCTCACTCCAGACACGCCTCGAACAGGACGAGGGGATCCCGGATCCGCTGCGGGAGGAGTCGCTCGCGATCCTGACGGACCTGCCCGACGGCGAGGCCCTGCTGCACGGGGATTTCCACCCCGGGAACGTGCTCCACGGCCGGTCGCGCACAGTCGTGATCGACTGGGTAGGGGCGGCGCGGGGGGACCCCCTGGGCGACATTGCGCTGACACGGGTCTTGCTCAGCGTCGGCGATCTGCCGCCGGGCTCATCGCGCTTCCTGCGCGCACTGACGACGGGCGGGCGTCACGTCGTGCGCTGGGGCTACGGGCGTGGGCTGCGCCAGGAGGTGGCGATCGAGCCGGATCTGCTGCGGCGCTGGGAGATCGTGCGCGCGGCGGTCAGGCTCGGCGAACGGATCGAGCCGGAGCGGCCGGGGCTGTTCAGATTTCTTGCGCAGCGAGGCGCATCGTCGATCCGCGACGAGCACTGACTTCGCAAACGCTTTGACTGCGCATGTGCAGGCTCCGCCGTACGCTTCCGGACGCGGCGAGAGAGTGACGACATGAGCGACCTGACACAAGGTGACTGGGTCCACGAACAACTCGACGATGTCAACGGCCTCTCGATGCACGTCGTGGAGCAGGGCAACGGCGATCCCGTCATCTTTTGCCACGGCTGGCCGGAACTGTGGTTTTCATGGCGATCTCAGATCCCCGCTATCGCCGCGGCGGGCTTCCGTGCCATCGCACCCGACCAGCGCGGCTACGGGCGCACGACGGCGCCGGAGCCGATTGAGGCGTACACGCAGCAGTATCTTTGCGCGGACCTCGTGGCACTGCTCGACAAGCTGGCACTGGAACAGGCTGTCTTCGTAGGCCACGACTGGGGTGGCGCGGTCGTTTGGAACATGGCGCTGCACCATCCGGAGCGGGTACGCGCGGTAGCGGGCGTGAACACGCCGTTCGGCGGGCAGCCGCCGGCGCCCATGCTCGAGTTGCGCAAGGACGAGCCCGGGATCTGGGACTACCAGTTCTACTTCCAGGAGCCCGGCGTGGCGGAGGCGGAGCTGGAGGCGGATGTCGAACGGTCGCTGCGGCTAATCTTTCGCGGGAGCGATCCGGCCGACGAGTTTGACATCTTGGCCGGCTTCGACACTGTCCGGGAGC
>JAPUIR010000323.1 GCA_027296805.1 Chloroflexota bacterium
TTGAAATGACGAGCCGCCGAACGACTCGCCCACGATCGCCGAGGCGACTGGGATCCGGCGTGCGCGCCGGGCGCTGATCAGATCGGGCACGATCTTCGAGAAGCCCTCGGAACCGAGCGCGTCGGGCAGCCGTCCCCCACCCGTCTCGCCGAAGTAGATGAATGGCACCCCCTGCGTGAGGGCCTGCTCAAAGATGCGACGAGAGCGCTTGCCGCCCACCACCGAAGATGACCCGTGCAGCACCGTCACATCGTCCCCGCTCACGGTCACCGGGCGGCCATCGATCGTGCCCCAGCCGCCGATCTTGCCGTCGCCGGGCGTCGAATCGCGCACCTCTCTGCGCTCGCTGCGCGCGAACGTGCCCACCTCCATGAAGGAACCCTCGTCGAGCAGTCGATCGATTCGCTCCCGGATCGTCAGACGGCCCTTAGCGTGCTGCCGCTCGATGCGGTCGCTGCTTCCCATCTCTTCCCGGATCCGCCGCCGTCGGGCCAGCAGATCGTCTCTCACCTCTTGGGGGGTGCGCTCGCTCATCGCAGTCTCACATTCCATTCGACGGGGTCGGGCCGCGCGCCATTCTACGTCGCGGTGGGCTTGGCACCACCTCAGCCCAGCGAGACGGGGTACGAATCGCCCGTCGCCGTCAACAACAGATACGCCTCTGCCAGCGACATGCCCGTCTGCTCGAACATCCGCGCGTAGGCGCGGACCTGCTCCTCGTAGCCTCGCAGCGTCTCGGGGCTGGGCGCGCGATCGGTCTTGTAGTCGACCAACACCCAACCCTCGCCCGCTTCCGGCTCGAACACGAGATCGACATAGCCCTCCATGATCTCGTCGGGGCGCACCGTGACCAACGGCAGTTCGCGCTGCACGTCGTGCGCGGAACGCACCCGCCCGATCAGCGCACTGTCGAACGCCCGGCGCACGTCCCGCAACATCGACTCGGCCTGATCCTTCAGCCCCGCCTCTTCGAACACCCCCTGCGCGCGGTGCGCTGTCACCTCCCAGTCCGAGAAGTCCGCCAGATAGAGCGCATCGTGGATCGCGCTGCCGCGCTCCCGCCCATCGGGCTCCGGGGCGCCCAACCGCAGCACCAGTTGCTGGTGGTCGGCGGCGTCGCTCCCGCCCAGCGGGGAGCCGTCGTCGGCGCTCGACGTACGGTCCACCTCCTCCGCGCTGCGATCCGGCGGCTCGGTCTCGCGCGGCAGCTTCGGCTCGTCGTGTCCCAACGACGACGGCGCGACAACCCCCCGCCGGGGTCGGCCGGCGCTGAGCGCGGCTTCGTGCGCCTCCTCCCAGCGACGCTGCAACGTGGGCACGTCCGGGCGCACCGTCTCCGGCCGCGGCCGACGCACCGCGCTCAGATGCTCTACTCGGTAATGCACGGAGCCGGGCGCGATCGGCTCCTCCGGCAGGGCGCGCCAGCCGGGCAGCGCCTCATCCAGCAGGCGGTGGTAGCCGGGCGCGCGCTCCGTGAAGAAGGCGGGCAGCACCAGCCAGTCCCGGGCGCGCGTCGCGGAGACATAGAACAGCCGCCGCTCTTCCGCCTCCTCGTACGCCTGCTGGCGCGCCTGGGCCGACGCGTAGCCCGGCGTCTCGAAACGCTGGTCACGAAGCCCAACCTGGAAATCGATCGACTCCGCGTCCCGGTCCACCACCGAGATCGAGCGGTCGGGCGCCTCCGCGCCCGCCATCTTCGCCAGGATCACGATCGGGAACTCCAGCCCCTTGGCCTGGTGGATCGTCATGATCCGCACGACGTCCTCGTCGATCTCGGTCACCGGCGACTCCGCTTCGGCCAGGTCCGTCCGCGTCTGCTGGTTGAGCCAGCGCACGAACGGCCGCAGTGAATCGACGGAGTTGCTCGCGAAGTCGGCGGCGCGCTGCACGATGATTTGCAGGTTGGCCGCGCGCTGCACCCCGCTCGCCCGCCCCATCTGGATCTCGCTCAGGTGCGTCTCGCGCAGCACCAGATCGACGAAGCCCGGCAGCGAGAGGTCGGCCTGACGTTCGGCCAGGGCGCGGAGCTGTTCCAAGCCGGGCCGCAGCGCTCCCTCGTAGCCCTCCGGAATCGACGACTCCCGCAACTGGAAGCTGCCCCCCGCATCGACGAACTCCAGCAACTCCAAGTCCGAGGCCGAATAGGGGGCGCTCTTCAGCGCCGCTAGCACCGCCACCTCGTCCGATGGGTCGTCCAGCGCGCGCAGGATCACGCCCGCGTCGCGAATCTCCTGTTGCAGAAAGAAGCCGCGCCCGCTGTCGAGGTGGAAGGGGACGCCCCCCCGGCGCAGCGCCTCCGTATACAGCTCGAGATTGGTGCGGTTGCGCACCAGGATGCAGATGTCGCGATATCGGGGCTGCCGCGTAGCCCCTTCCGGGGCCTGCACCTCCACTGGAAGCGTTTCGGACTCGACGATCGTCAGGATGAACCGCGCGACGGCCTGCGCTTCGTCCGCCCGCGCCTCCCCGATCCGAGGCCAGCTCACGCCCGTGTTCGGCTGCAGCGCCACGACCGCCGGGCCTGTGTCATGGCGAAAGGCTTCCAGACGGTGGTAGCTGGGTTGCGCGTTGGGGTAGTCGGCGTCGGGTTGGATCAGCGCGCCGAAGAGATGGTTGTGCCACTCCACCAGCTCCGGGCGCGAACGGAAGTTCACCTCCAGCTGAGCGATCTCCACGTCGCGGCCGGACGCCCCCTCCGACTCGAACAGCGCCAGCACCTCCGCGTACATGTCGATATCGGCCCGCCGGAAGCGGTAGATCGACTGCTTCGGGTCGCCCACGATGAACAGCCGTCCCTCGCCCAACTCCACGTCGCGCCAGGCGGCGGCGTCGTTCGTGGAGGCCAGCAGCATCACGATCTCCGCCTGCAGCGGGTCGGTATCTTGAAACTCGTCGATCAGCAGGAGTCGGTAGCGCTCGCGGAAGTAGCGACGCACCCGCGGCTCGCGTTGCAGCAGTGTCAGCGCCTCGATCAGCAGATCCTGGAAGGTCAGCGTCCCACTCCGACGCCGCGCCTCCGCCGACTCCTCCACGAACCCGGCCACCACGTCGATGAAGTCGGCCAGGGCCTGTGTGCGCACCGCGTCGACGTAGGCCTGGTGCCCGTCGCTGAACTGCTGCACCGCGCGGGCGCAGCGGATACGCGGCTCGCCCGGCGACCGCCCCGCTCGCACCGACGGCAGCCGCAAGCCCGACAGCGACGCCTCCAAAGCGACCTCTGGCAGCGACTCCATCGCTTCCAGCGCCGCCAGCAACGTCGAAAGATCCCTCTCGACCGCGTCCGAGATCTCGCGACCTAGCTCCAGCAGCCGGCGCGCCTCCCCCAGCTCCTCGTCGAGCACGGCACGGGCGCCGGGCACCGGGTTGGCGGCCTGCCGTGGGTCGAGTTCGCGGAACTCCGCGATCGTGTGGGCCAGACTCTGCAGCTGATCCAAGCGCAGCCCCAGGCGCAGACACCGCTCAATACGCGGCCGCGCCGCTCCCTCCTCCTCGGCCCAGAGCCAGTTCTCCCACGACTCCTCGAACTGCAACTGCTCGCTAACCGCATCCAGCACCTGGAAATTGGGGTCGAGCCCCGCCTCCAGCGGCCGCTCTCGCAACAGACTGGAGGCGAACGCGTGGATCGTCTCGATGTGCGCGCTATCCACTTGGTGAAGCGCGATGCGCAACCGCTGCGCCTCGTCTTCATCCGCGCTGGTCAGCGTCTCATAGAGCTCGCGCCGCACCCGGTCGCGCAACTCTCCCGCCGCCTTCTCCGTGAACGTGATCGCGATGATCTCGCGCAGCTCCGCGTGGCCCGTCTTGACCGCGTGCACCACCCGCCCCACCAGCACCGACGTCTTGCCCGTGCCCGCACCGGCCTGCAAGAACACCGACGTACTCAGACTGGTCATCGCCCGCTCGCGCACCGCTTGGTCGGAGGGCGGCCGTCGATCGCTCATCGCCGCGCCTGCAAGCTGAGGAAGTCGCGCACCGTCGCGTGATCCTGGCGCGCCTTGTGCGCGAAGCGAAGATCCACATCGGTCGTGCAGCCGTCGTAGTAATCGCAGAAAGTGCAGTTGGGGCGGCGCCGGTTGCCCTGTGCCTCGCCGGGGTAGGGCGGGAAGCGGCCCCCCTGGATGCCTGCCGTGATCGTCTCCAGCGCGTCCCACAGCAGGTCGTCCTGGAGCGCTTCCGCCCCGCGCAGCCCCAACCGCTCGAAGCCGCCCTTGTGCGTGGCGTACCAATACTCTGCCGACACCCGCTCCAGCGGCTCGCCATAGTGGTTGGCGACCGCTTGCGCGTAGACCGGCAGCTGCAACGCCGATCCGTTGCGATAGGCGTCGGCCCGCTTGTAGAGCCGCCCCGTCTTGTAGTCGACCGCGACCAAGCCCTCCGGTCCCTGATCCACCCGGTCGATTCGTCCCCGCAGCCGCAACGTCGTCCCACTGGGCAGCGTCAGCTCCACCGGCGGGCCCTCAAAACCGAAGTCCAGCTCCACGTCCAGGGGCTGGTAGCCGGCGCCGACTCGCTCCAGCTCGATCCGATACACCTCACTCAGGTCGGCCCGCACCTCAGCTTGCACGATCGACCACGTCGCGGGCAGTCCCGACAGTCCCCCTCGACCGGCTCGTTCGAACTCCCTGTCCGCGATCGCGAACAAGCGACTCTCGTCCTTCACGAACGATGCCCAGTCGCCGCTCGTCTTTCCCTCCCGCACCCAGTCCTCCAGGATGCGATGCACCATCGTCCCGCGGTCCAGCGGCGACATCTCCAGCGCCTCCCCCGGCTCCGAGATCGCATGTACGTGCAGCGCCTGTCGCACGAAGTAGCGATAGGGGCACGACGCGTACGTCTCCAGCGCCGTCGGTGAGGTCAGCTGCTCCAGTGGCGGGTTCGCGATCTGGTCAGGCCGGATCACGCCATCCCACTCCCCGAAGCGGGGCGCCGCACGCGCCTCCCGCGCTCGCACCCAGCGCGCGTGCCCGTCCCACAGCTGCGGCAGCAGCTCCGACGCGATGCGTGGAGCGGCCTCCAGGATCGCCAGACGGAAATCCGACCCGTCCAGCGCATCCGCCGTACGCGACCAGTCCCCCTCCGCGATGGCGCTGGCACTCGGCGCGGCACCCGCCAGCCGCGTCGGCAGCTTGTCGATCAGCCCTTGGGCGTACATCTCCTCCACCCGCGCCAGCTCGCCCACCTCGTGCGGGATCGACTGCAACAGATACGACGACGGCAGCCGCGGCGCGCCCGTGGAGTTCGTGCGACGCGCCCAGGAGACCGTGATCACCCGCCGCGCTGACTGCCGCACCAGCTGGAACAGCATCGCCTCTTCCTCGAGCCGGTCGCGCTTGAGCGGCAGCACGTCTCGTTGCAGGCGATCGTTGAGACGTTGGCGTTCACTGTCGAGCAGGAGCGGATCCTGGCGCACGAGGGGCGGAAAGATCCGTTCCCCGCACTCCACCAGGAAAACCGCATCGAAGCGCAACGATCGCGCCGCGCCCACATTCCCCACAAAGACGCCCTTGCTCAGGGCGCGCCGGTCATTGATCACCGCCCGCCGGATCGCCTGCTCGGCCGCCGTGCGGAAGCGCTCCGCGTCCACCTCAACGCCCGCCTGGTCCAGGAACCCCAGCGCGCCGATGCGGTCTCGTAACGTCTCTGACGGGTCGCGCTCCTCCTCCGGTCCGGCCTCGCGCACCGGCCTCAAGTAGTCGTCAATCAGCTCTAGAAACCAGTCGCGGTATGCGCCCCAGGTAGGGAGATCGGGTAGGCGCTTGGCGCGGGTGAAGAGGTCGCGCACCAAGTCCTGCAGCTCACGCGCGGTCTTCGCGACGAACTCCGCGTTCTCCTGCGGGTCTCGCTCGCGGTCCGCGATGTAAGCGTTGAGCTGGTCCAGGAAGCGCTGCCACCCCTTCACCATCCCCGCCTGCTTCGACACCCGCTCCCAGAGCAGCGGCTTGGGACGGATGCCGCCGGGAAGCTGGGCTCGCAAGCTGGGGTTGGCGGCCAGCTCCAAGAGACGCTGCCGCTCCGGGACGCGCAGCATGAGGTCCAGCAGGACCAGGGCGGCCCGGCCCGCGGCGGTATGGCGTAGTGGCCGCCCCGACGCCCGGTAGACCGGCACCCCGGCCCGCTCGAACGCGGCTGCGATCATATCGTCGGCCCCGCTGTCGAGCCGGTGCAGCACCGCCATCTCGTTGAACGCGATCCCCTGGTCGCTGGCCAGCCGGAGCGCTCGCCGCGCGACCTCCTCCGCCTCCGCCTGCCGGGTGGGCGCGCTGAAGTAGTGCGCCTGCGCCGTCGAGCCGAACTCCGCTTCGACGCCGGGGTCCAGGCTGCCGGGGTCCAGAGAGGTGTAGTGCTGCGGCTCCGCCCCGGCCTCCGTCAGAGACTCGCGGAAGGTGTGTGCGAAGGCGAACTCCTCCTCCGCCGGGGCCACCAACAGAACCCGCGTCTCGACTGCCCGCGCGCAGCGCGCGATCAGTGCGATCTGCACCTGCGGCGCATCGTAGAGACCCGCCACGAGCAGGGGGCCGTCGCCCAGGGCGCGCGCCACCGCCTCGTCCGGCACCAGCGGATCGAGCGCGTCGAGATAGGTCCCGGTGCGTTCGCGAAAGGGGCGGATGCGCTCCAGGAAGCGCTCGTAGATCGCGGCCAGCTCATGCAGCTTGCGGTCGTCGCCGCTGGTCAGCAGCCCCCGATACTCTTCCGTCCCCAGCGCCGCCTCCCGCAGATCGCGCAGCGAGCCCGCCACCGATGCGGCCACCCCTTGCACCCGCGGGTCGAGTCGCCGCACGGCCCCTTCCCGGCGCAAGTCGCGCAAGATCCCGTCCAGCAGGATCGGCTCCGCGCCCTCGGGCAGCGGCTGCCGGGGTGGCAGGCTGGCCTGATCCCGGATCGCGCCCGCCAGCTCCACCGGCGTCAGAAAGCGCACGTTGGCGCTGTAGTCCAGATGCGCCGCGATACGGCGCCGGAAGTAGACCCGTTGCAGGTTGGATCCCACCAGCACGTTCACGCGCTCCAACGGGGAGCGCTGCAGCGCCGCCACCGCCGCG
>JAPUIR010000324.1 GCA_027296805.1 Chloroflexota bacterium
TGGACCGCCATCTCGTCGACCGCTTCGAAGACCCGTCGAACCGACGCCAAGTCGTCGTGCAGCTCTCACCCCTCGGACACGATCTCCTCGACCGTGCCTTTGGCGCCTACCAAGATGGGCTGCAAGAGCTCTTGGGCCCGATGCCCAAGGCCAGCCATGACGAACTCGTCAATCTCCTGCGTGGAGTCTTGGAGGGGGTCCAGGAACGGGCGCACCTCAATGGCGTGCGCTGCGAGGCGACCGCTTACTGATCCCGCCGCTGCGGAGGCGCGTTGACCCATCGGTTTTTCCAGGCGGCATACCAGGTTTGTTACGCTCGGCAAACAGGAGCCCAGCATGCGGATAGCGTCACTGCTCCCGAGTGCGACGGAGATCGTGTGCGCCCTGGGTGGCCGGGCCGATCTCGTTGCCGTCTCCCACGAGTGCGACTATCCGGCCAGCGTGCGCGACCTGCCCCAGATCACGGCCTCCGCGGTCCTCACTTCGGGAATGTCCCAGGCGCAGATCGACGCAAGCGTGAGCGCGGTCGTGCAGGCGGGTGGATCGACATATGACATCGACCAGGCTCTGCTTCGCCGGCTCGATCCCGATCTGTTGATCACGCAAGCCCTTTGCGATGTGTGCGCGGTGAGCGAGGGCCTCGTGCACCGCACCGTGCATGAACAGGAACTCGGCTGCGGCGTCCTCACGCTCACGCCGCTCACCCTCGACATGGTCTGGGAGTCCATCCTCCAGGTCGGCGAAGCGATCGACCGCGAAGTGCAGGCGCGAGACACCGTCCGGTTACTCCGGGCTCGGGCGAAGTCAGTGCGCCAGACCACGGAGAATGGCCCCCACCCGCGCGTCTTGACGCTGGAATGGTTCGACCCGCCGTTCATCGGCGGGCATTGGCTTCCCGAGCAGGTCGAACTTGCGGGCGGAGTGAACCCGCTGGGAGCGTCCGGCGAAAAGTCGCGCCGCGCGACCTGGGACGAGATCGCCGCCGCGGACCCGGATCTGATCGTCCTGCTGCCCTGTGGCTACGATCTGGATTCCGTCGTTGCGCAGTCCGCGGCGCTGCGCGACCGGCCGGAATGGGGATCCCTGCGCGCCGTCCGGGATGGCGCCGTCTGGGCCGTCGATGCCAACGCCTGGTTCAGCCGCCCCGGTCCACGACTGGCGGACGGGATCGAAGCACTGGCCCAGATCTTCGCCGATCCCTTGGCGACATCCGCATCACCTGGCACCTGTCGCGTGGGTGGGTAGGGCCATCCGACAAGGTCAGATGCCGGGCATTCTCCTAGCGCCGATCGCCGATTAGGCTTCCCAAAACGTCAACGTCGCCTCGGCGCGAGAACGGAGTCCCCCCAATGGCAGCCACCATCAACATGGATGGTCGACTGACCGGCAAGGTCGCGGTCATCACCGGCGCTTCCCGCGGCATCGGTGAAGCCATCGCCTATCGCTACGCCCAAGAGGGCGCCAAGGTCGTGGTCTCCGCTCGCACCGTCGACGAGGGCGATCACCCCCTCCCCGGCAGCATCAACGGCGTCGTGCAGCGTATCAAGGACGCCGGTGGCGAGGCCCTGGCCGTGCGCTCCGACCTCTCCCACGAAGCCGACCGCGAGACGCTGATCCAGGCGGCCGAGGATGCCTACGGCCCGGTCGACATTCTCGTCAACAACGCCGCCGTCACCTTTTTCATCCCTACCGCTGAGTTCTCCGAGAAGCGCTACAAGCTCATGGAAGAGGTACAGGTCTACGCGCCGCTGCACCTCTCCCAGCTCGTCCTCACCGGCATGCGGGAGCGCAAGACCGGCTGGATCGTCAACGTCTCCTCGCACGCCGCGCTGCACCCCGAGGTCGATAGTGGCGGTGGCTCCGGCACCGTCTACGGCATGTGCAAGGCGGCCCTCGAGCGTTTCACCACCGGCCTCGCCGCCGAACTCTACGCCGACAACGTGAGCGTCAACGTCATCTCTCCCGGTCTGGTTGCCACGCCCGGCGTCGTCTACCACAAGCTGATCAACGACTCCAATAAGGACAACGTCACCCCCGTCGAGCACATGGCCGAGGCCTGCCTCCGCCTCTCGTTCAGCCCCGCCTCCGAGCTCTCCGGTCGCATCACCTACGCCGACCAGATGATCGCCGAGTTCGACCTGGAGCCCCAGGACTTGCTCGCCTAGACGGAACTCCCAGGCCAAGTCCGCCCTCCCGCGTTCGCCACTCTCTTCGACGGCGCCCGGCCGCGCCTATACTTTCGGACGCCCCGCGGACTTACGAACTGCCCGTGCGGGGCTCTTGCTGTGAAGGCGGAGAGATGTCCCGCGGCGCCAAGGCACCAGAACGACAATCGAAGCCGCCTGACAGGGCGAGGCGTTTCCGTGCTGGCCTGAAATCGATCCCGCAGGCACTCTGGTTCCTCATCTCGCTCGTGATCTATGCGCTGGGCCTCCTCTTGGTCACCATCGGGGGAGCGGTCGTCCGCGCGAGCGGCTGGGGAAGGGCCCGCGAGAGTACGCCGTCCATCGATGCGGATGGCTCGCTCGCCACGCCACGCCCCCACAGGGACGAGGCGTCTGAAGACAAGCCCCCAAATCTCCGGCGCCCGGCGAAGGACTGACCTTCTTGTAGAGGGCCCTGCCAAGCGCCCTCCGCGCAAGTTCATCAACGCTCCGACACAGTCAGCCCTTGTCGCTCGATCGGCGGGTCGCCAAACTTCAAGGCTGAGGGACTGTCGGAATGTCGACTGCGATCGAGCTGGGACGGACGAGCGCGGACCGCGCCACGATCGACCTGGGCCGCCGCCGCTGGCTGGTGCTCGGCGTGATGGCGCTGGCCTCGGCCATGGTCATGGTGAGCAACACGGTGCTCAATACCGCCTTGCCGGCGATGGCGCGAGACCTTGAAGCGGGCACCTCCACTCTGCTTTGGATCGTGAACGGGTACACCCTGATTCTGGCCGGGCTCCTGCTCGCCGCCGGGACGACCGGTGACCGCTTCGGGCGCAGGCGCTTCCTGGCGTTGGGGCTGCTGATCTTTGGGGCGGGCTCCGCGGGCGCCGCGCTCAGCTCGGACGCCAACCTCTTGATTGGGATGCGGGGGGTACAGGGCGCGGGCGCGGCGCTGATCTTCCCGGCCACGCTGTCGATCATCACCAACGTCTTTGCTCGCCAGGAGCGCGCTTTGGCGATCGGGATCTGGGCGGCCTCCACCGGCCTGGGCATCGCGGTTGGACCGTTGGTTGGTGGCGCCTTGGTCGACGAATTCTCCTGGCCGGCGGTGTTTTGGATGCTCGTTCCCGCCTGCGGGGCGCTGCTGGTGGGGCTTTTGATCGTGCCTGACTCCCGCGATCGCCGCCGCCGCCGCCTCGACGCGCCCGGCGCTGTGCTGGCGACGCTCGGTCTCCTTGCGCTGGTCTACGGGATCATCGAGGGGGAGTCCGCGGGCTGGACCTCCGCTGAGATCCTCATCGCGTTCGCTGCCGGCGTGGGCTTCCTGGCTGCCTTCATTGCCGCGGAGGCGCGCTCAAACGACCCTATGCTCCCGCTCCACTTCTTCCGGCAGCGCGACTTCAACGGCGGCGTGTTCACCATCTTCTTCGTCGCCTTCGCTCTCATGGTGGTCCTTTTCTTCCTGGTCCTCTTCCTGCAGGTTGTGCAAGGCAAGAGCGCCTTCGCCGCGGGACTCCAGATGCTGCCCATGGCGGGAATGATGATCGTGGGCGCGCCGATCTCGGGTCTGCTGGTGGGCAAGGTTGGCCCCAAGCTCCTGATCGTGCTCGCCATGGTGGTGATGTTCGCCGGTGTGGTCTGGCTAACCCGGCTCGATGTCGATAGTTCCTATCTCGAGGTTGTCATCGGTCTGCTGGCCTTCGGCTTCGGCGGCGGCATGGCCATGGCGCCTATGACCGACACCGTCATGGCAGCGGTGCCCGTCGACGACGCCGGCATCGGCTCTGCGATCAACGATGTCATGCGCGAGCTGGGCGCCGCCCTCGGCATCGCCGTCACCGGCACTGTTGTCGCCAGCCTCTACGTGAGCCAAGTGACCGCCGACCTCACGGGCGTGGTGCCGCCGGAGATCGTCGCTTCGGTGGCGGACGGCATCGCCCTGGCCGCGGTCGTGGC
>JAPUIR010000325.1 GCA_027296805.1 Chloroflexota bacterium
TCTGCTGGCTGGTGCGCGACGAGGAGAAGGTCACGCTGGAGGAAGCGCACTACCGACTGTCGCAGTTGCCGGCGCACGCGGCGGGCTTCAAGGACCGCGGGGTGCTGCGCGAGGGGGCGCCGGCGGACGTGGTGGTGTACGACCTGGAGAAACTCAAGGTCGTGCCAGAGTGGACGGGCGAGATCGTGCATGACTTCCCCGGCGGCGAGTGGCGTCGGGTACAGCGCGCGGAGGGCTATCGCTGGACGCTGGTCAACGGCGAGGTGACGTTCGAGAACGGTCAGGAGACGGGCGCAACTCCGGGACGGCTGTTGCGGCACGGTCGGGGCTGATTCTGGACAGGGGGCGTGTTCCTAGACAGGGGGGCTGCGCCCCCTGATACCCCCCGCACGCTCGATACACGGGGGCGGGAGAAGTGTGGGAGACGCGGAAGTGGACAGGCCTGCGGCGAATCTGGTGGCGGAGCTCGGAGACGCTACAGAAGCGATATCTGCCGCCCCCCCCCGCACGCGCAGTACACGGGATCTGGTGGCGTTTGGGTTTGTTCTTGGTGCGTTGGGCCGGCGGCAGATCTGGTGGCCAAGGATGGATGGTCGCTACGGAAGCGACGTTGGATGCCCCGTAGTGCTCGATATGCGGGTCAGCCACGCGTTGAGTGGACCGCCCCCCGCGAACGAGGGCCGCGGGAGCGCGATAGACTGGGGCTCGCAGTTCTGCAACATCCGAGGGGGGTGCCATGCAGGTGAGCAAGCTGGGACATGCGGTGATTAAGGTGCGCGATATGGAGCGCGCGGAGGCGTTCTACCACGATGTGCTGGGGATCGAGATATCGGCGCGGCACGAGTCGATGCCGATGACGTTCCTGACGCTGGGCGACCACCACAATCTGGCGCTGCTGGCGGTGGGGGACGAGGCGCCCGACGCCGACCGCAACGCGCCGGGGCTGTTCCATCTCGCGTTCCGGATCGGCGACACGCTGGACGAGCTGCGCACGGCGCGCGACGAGTTGGAGGCGGCTGGGGTGAAGGTGTACGCGACGATCGATCACGTGGTGACGAAGTCGCTGTATCTGAACGACCCGGACGGGAACGGGGTGGAGCTGTACGTGGACGGCAGCGATGTGTGGAAGACGGAGCCGCAGGCCGTCGCGCAGGGGGAGCCGATGGAGCTGGAGCTCTAGTCGGGGGTCGTCTCAGGCGTTGGCTGGTTCCGCCTGAGCCATTCATAGGCGAGTGCGCCGCCCGCGACGGCGACGTTGAGGCTCTCCGCCTTGCCCGGTAGCGGAAGCCGAACGCTGTGCTGGATCCAGGGCGCGAGATCGCCGCTGAGGCCGCGCGCTTCGTTGCCGAGCACGAGCGCCACGTGTCCCTCGAGCGCGTGCGACTCCCAAGCAAGGTCGCCCTGGTGGGCGGCGGCAGCGACGACGGTCCAGGGGGCGAGGGCAACGCTGAGCTTGGTTGGATCGTCGGTGGCGAGGAGGGGGAGGTTGAAGAGCGATCCCATGGAGGCGCCGACGGTCTTGGGGTCGAAGGGGTCGACGCTGGGCTCGATGAGGATGACGGCGTGAGCACCGACGGCGTCGGCGGTGCGGATTAGGCTTCCGCAGTTGCCGGGGTCCTGGAGCCGATCGAGAACGAGGACGAGTGAGGGGGCGTCGGAAGGGGGCGGAGGGAGCTGGTCGAGGGAGGTGTCGAGGAGGGGGAAGGTGGCGACGAGGCCCTGGGGCTCCTCGCGGTCGGTGAGGCGGTCCATGACGATGGGGGCGACTTCAGTGATGGTGGCGCCCGCCTGCTCCGAGCGGGCGAGGAGCGCGGGTCCGACCTCGCCACGGAGCTGGTCGCGGCAGACGAACAGTTCGAGGGGGGCGGAGAGGTTTCGCCCTGTCGTGTCGAGCGCTGGGGCATCCTGCACTGGAGCGTCGAGAGCCATGCCGATGAGCTGGAGGCCTTCGACGAGGAAGCGGCCTTGGCGGCGTCGGTGTTTGCGCTGGGTGAGCTTGACGGCGTCGACGATGCGCTGGTTGCGGAGGGAGGTGATGGGGTCCAGAGGTCGCTCCGTGGTGGGTGGGGGGGTTCAGTATCGCGCGCCCGGAGCGGGATCGCAGTTAACGGGGCGCGCGAGGCGGCTTTGGTAGACTGGGGTCCGGAAACACGCGCCAGCGGCGGGTGGAGAGACTATGCGAGAGCGGCTTGTCTCAAGTCGACCAAGCTTGGGCCGACCCGACAGGGTCGAACTGTTCTTGCTCTTCCAGATGTCGCTGATCGGCGCGTTCGCCGGGGTGTCGGTGTTCGGCGTGGGCGATTGGATCGGGATCTGGTAGCGCCCCGTTCTACGGCGACCCGGGACCGGCCCGGGACTGCAGACGACGATTCGTGAGCGGCACGAGAGCCGCCGGGAACGCGCTTTGTTCTACGCGGAGTCGATCGATAAGAGTTACGCGGGCGTCACCGTGCTGGAGTCGGTGTCGTTCATCGTGGGCGACGGCGAACACGTGGGGCTGGTGGGGCCGAACGGCTGTGGCAAGTCGAC
>JAPUIR010000326.1 GCA_027296805.1 Chloroflexota bacterium
AAGAGGACGTAGCCGTAGTCGATCGGGGTGATGTGGCCCGAGTCGTCGAAGATGAACCGTTGATCGACGTTGGCCAGCTCCGGCGATTCGTATTCGACGAACAGATCTTCCCGCAAGCCCCGCACGAAGAACGCGTTGTCGACCCCGAAGAGGAGATCCCCTTCGGGATTGCCCTTGGTCAGGATCGCCCGGTTCAGCGACGCGAGCGCATCCCCCGTGGGCAGCAGCGCGACGCTGACGTCGTACTGAGCCTCGAAAGCCTCGATCGTCTCCTCGGAGATACTGAACGAATCGTGCGTGATCAGCGTCAGCGTCTGGCCGCTGAAGTTCTCCGGCTCGGCTGTTGCGTCGTCGTCGTCGCCGCAGGCCGCCGCCAGCAAGCCGGCAACCAGCACCAGGCTCAGCACGGCCAGTGTCCAGCCGCGCTTCGTACGCCAATGTTTCCTACTCATGGCCCCTCCCTCTATCGCGCGGTGGTATTCCGCACCGCGTGAGTTAGGCCGGGCACCCGGCGGAAGAACCTGTCGCGCGCAAGGCGACGTTCGGCAATGGATGGGCTTCGGGCTGGAGGCGGCTAGCCACCGTGCTCCCTACGCCGGCATTAAACCGGATCAGGTTCGTCGGGTGTGATCTCAGGCTCGATGTCTTCGCGACCGAACCACCCCGGCATCTAGACTGGCCGAAGCATACGGCACCTGAGATCGACTGTCAGCAGCCTGGATGGCCCGAAACTACATGAGTGATCGCGACAAGCCCCGCATCGAATCGATCAGCGCAGTCACGCTGTTCGTGGCGGACATGGCGCGCGCCGTGTCCTTCTACGAGGCGCTCGGCTTCGACCCGCTCTACGGCGGCAGCGAAGCCAGCTTCACCTCGTTCCGCTTCGGCGACAACTACCTCAACCTGACCCTGGGCGATCGATCTCCCTCGGCCCCGCTCTGGGGGCGCATCATCCTCCACGTCTCCGACGTGGACGGCCTCCACCGCCGCGCTCTGGATGCGGGCTTGGAGCCGCAGTTCGCGCCCCGCGACGCCGCCTGGGGCGAGCGCTACTTCCACCTCACCGATCCGGACGGCCACGAACTGTCGTTCGCCCGCCCCCTCCCGCGCCGCGAGTAGCTCTCTCTCCGGGGAAGCAGAGAGTTACTCGACGTCCGGCAGGTGGTAGATCCGCGCTGCCGTGTCGCGCAGGACCTTTTGGCGCACTCGTGGGTCGAGGTCCATAAGCACGTCGGTGACGTGCTCCTGCGCCTTGGGGTAGAGGCAGGTGGGGTGGGGGAAGTCGGTCTCGAACATGACCGAGTCCTCGCCGATCCGCTCGATCGCCGCCCGCGGCCCGAAATCCTCGAACCAGAACGAGGCGAAGATCTGGCGCCGGAAGTACTCCGTCGGGCGCAGGCTTAGCCCCTCGCGCTCCGTGGGCACGGTCTCGTCGAACTGGTGCTCCATGGCCTCCAGCAGGAACGGGATCCAGCCGATGCCGCTCTCCACCGAGACGAAGTTGAGCTTGGGGAATCGTTCCAGCAACCCGCTGAAGATCAAGTTGATGATCACGCGGAAGTTATCGAGGAAGAGCGCGATCGAGATAATGGCCAGGTTGCGCTGCTTGCCCAGGCCCTCCCAGGCCACCTCCTGCGCGCCGGTGCCGCCTGCGCCGATGTGGAAGTTGACCGGGAGCTCCAATTCCTGGCAGGTCGCCCAGAAGGGATCCCAGGCTGGGTTGTTGAGATAAGGAAGGCCGAATACCTCGGGTCGATCGCACATGGTGATGCCCGTCAGCCCCATGTCCTTGATCCGCTGGACCTCCCGGATCGCCTCCGGGATGTCCCAGAACGGCACCAGTGCCTGGGGGAAGAGTCGCCCCGCGCCTTCGGCCTGGAACTCCACGATCGCGTCGTTGTAGACGCGCGCGCAGGTATTGCGCAATTCGGCGTCGTCCAGGCGCATGAAGTTGTTGCTGCCGAAGCCCGCCACGTTGGGGTACACGATCTGCTGCGCGATGCCCAAGCTGTCGAGCAGCTCCAGCCGTTCCTTGGGATAGGTCGCCGCGCGGGACATCTGGTCGAACGAGGTCAGGCTGAGCGAGCCGTACTCCTTGCTGCCGTCCTCCCGCACGACGGTGAAGCCCAGCGGCCCGAAGTCGATCCCATCATCCACGACCCAGTGCTGCTGTCCCTCCTCGTTCACCTCCACGCGCGGCACCCGGTCGCGGAACGCCGCCGGCGCACGTGACGTCCACAGGTCGGGCGGCTCGGTGTAGTGGCTGTCGATGTCGATCACGGGGATGCCGTGCACGGTCAGGCTCATCGCGGACTCCTCCGCGGCGCAGGCTGGCGCCGGTCGTCGATATACTACCGCCGCGCGAACCAGGCGTACCCCATGGGATCTCTACAACGCCGCCGCCGCCGGCTCCAGCTGCGCCCGCAACGCCCGCAGCGCCCGCATCTGGGTGATGCGCACCGCTCCGGCTGTGCATCCCAGCCGTTCCGCGACCTCCGTGTGCTCCAGCCCCTCAATGAAGCGCAGCTCGATCACCGTTCGCTGCTTGGGAGGGAGCGCCGCGATCGCGCCACTCAGCGGCGCCCCGAGCTGTTCGCGCAGCGCTTCGTCCTCCGCGGAGGCCGTGGTGGAGACGTTCGCATCGATCTCCTCGTGGTACCGGCGCGTGCGATAGAAATCGATGATCAGGTTCTTGGCGATGTGGAACAGCCAGACGTTAAACGCACTGCCCGGCCGCTTCCGTGCGATCGAGCGCAAGGCCTTGAAGAAGGTCTGCTCCACCAAATCTTCGGCGTCTTGCAGGCTTGGCACGCGCCGCCGCGCATAGGCCAGCAGCTCCGCCTGATAGCGACGGTAGAGCGCGCCGAAAGCTTCGCGATCTCCCTGCGCCGCTTGCGCTGAGAGCATCTCGATCGCTGCTGGATCCAAGGTCGCGATCATGGTCATGGCGTCACCCCGGGCGCCCGGCCAGTCCACGGCTACGCTATTTCGGGGTGCGAACGCCGCGAATCGGGAGTCGTCCTATGTTCGCCCGGCCGCAGTCCTAACTGTCGCTACGACGCCCGTAGGGGTTTTTCGCGCAAGGACGTTCGCAAAGACCTCAGCGCGCGCATCTGTGTCACCCGCACAGTGCTCGCGCCGCAGCCCAACTTGGATGCGATCTCGGGGTACTCCAAGCCCTCCACAAAGCGCAGGTGGATCACCGCCTGCTGGCGCTCCGTCAGCTCCGCCACCGCTTGCCCCAGCTGCCCGCCCATCTCCTGACGCAGTACCTGGTCCTCCGCTGAGGCCATCGTCGAAAGCTCTTCGAAGATCGGATCATGCTGTTTGCGGGTGCGATAAAAATCCGTGATCAGGTTCTTGGCGATGTGAAAGAGCCAGACGTTGAACGCGCTGGCGCTGGACTTGCGCTCGATCGAGCGCAGCGCTTTATAGAAAGCCTGCTCGACCAGATCCTCGGCGTCTTCCAGGCTGGGCACCCGGCGTCGCGCGTAGGCAAGCAGCTCCTCGTGGTAGCGGTCGTAGAGCGCACCGAAAGCTTCCCGGTCACCGGCCGCCGCTCGCGTCGAAAGCAGCTCGACGCGCTTGGCATCGAGTGAGACGACAGTCACAACTCCTCTTTTCCCTGTAATCCGATCATCGGAACAAGGAGGAGGGAGCTTGAGCCCCTATCGAGGCTCCAGATGGGGAATCTCACCAAAACGAGAAAGAGCGACGTGGAGCCCCGGGGACGTTCCGAGCGACGTCCTTAGGAAGTCGGCGTCCCCGCCGCAGCGGCCACGAATCCAGCGCTGTCGAGCGCGCGCTGCAGTTCCGCGCCAGACTCCGCCCGAGCGGTTATCACGCCGTCTTGGCCGATCAGTACCAGCTCCAGGGACGAGGTCGCGAGGAACAACTCCGCGACATCGTCGCGCCAGACGAGGTTCAGGCCGTCGCCCAGTCCGTCCGCGGCCACGACCACGACAGTCACCCCCGCCGACTCCGCCGCAGCGACCGCCTCGCTCAGCGTGCCGGCGCAGTCGCTGCAGCCGGGCGGCGCGAGCGCAAGCAACACCGGGCCCAAGCGGTTGTTGTCCGACAGGCGCCAGCGGCCTCCCGTCGCGCTCATCAGCAGGAAGTCCGGCGCGACGTTGCCGATCAGCCCGCCGACGTCCCGTCCCTCGACCAGGCGGTCAGTGGGAATCGCTTTCGGTCCGGGCAGCAGACCTTGCCCGATCGGTTCACTCAACGACGCCGCAAGAGCGGCCGTGAGCTGTTCGAAGGCATCGTCGGAGCCTTGCCCCAAGAAGATCCGCTCGATCGTCCC
>JAPUIR010000327.1 GCA_027296805.1 Chloroflexota bacterium
CACGATGGCCGACCGCCTCATCGCGGAAGGCGTGGCATTCGCCGAGTCGCGCTTAGCGCCGCGCACAACCTGAGCGCGAGCCCGGGCTTCCTCGGCTACCCGGGTCCTCGGCTCCCCGGCGCCCTCGCCTAGCCGGCCCCACTGGCGGCCGCGGTCGACGCTGGCGCCTCCACCGGCTCCTCGGGAGCGGCCTCCCGCGGCGCGGGCTCCCGTCCCTCGATCACGTCCGCGATCCGACGCCGAAGCTCGTCCAGGCCCCAGCCCTCCAGCGCGCTGACCAGGACAGCGTCGGGCCGCTGCAGCTCCAGGTCGCGGACCACGGGCTCGAGGTCGTCCAGAGAGCGCGGTAGGCCGAGTCCTTCGATCTCGAAATCGTCGGCCTTATTGAACACGGTGAGACGCGGACTCTCTCCCACACCCAGCTGATCCAGCGTGTCCTCCACGGTCTGGGCCTGCTCGGCGGCATCGGGGTGCGTCAGGTCCACCACGTGGAGTAGCAGATCGGCATCGCCCAACTCCTCCAATGTGGCGCGGAACGCCGCCACCAGGCCCGTGGGAAGTTTCTGGATAAAGCCGACTGTGTCGGTCAGCAGCACCGTCAGGTCGTCGGAGAGATGGAGTCGACGAGTCACGGGATCGAGCGTCTCGAACAGCCGGTCTCGCGCCCCCAGCTGCGCGTGCGTCATCTGATTCATCAGCGTGCTCTTGCCCGCGTTGGTGTAACCCACCAACGCGACGATGGGCACACCAGCCTTGCGCCGTCGATCGCGATAGACGCGGCGCTGCTCGCGGACCTGCTCGATCTGCTTCTTGAGCGACTTGATCTGGTTGCGGATCAGACGGCGGTCCGTCTCCAACTGGGTCTCGCCTGGCCCCCGCAGCCCGATCGCCCCTTCCATCCGTTCCAGGTGGGACCACTGGCCTCGCAGCCGAGGCAAGAGGTACTCGTGCTGGGCCAGGGCGACCTGCAACTTGCCCTCCCGGGTGCGGGCGCGCTGGGCGAAGATATCCAGAATCAGCGCTGTGCGGTCGATCACCTTGACGCCCAGTCTCTGCTCCAAGGTGCGCTGCTGCGCGGGGCTGAGTTCGTCGTCGAAGATGGCGACGTTGTAGTGCAGATCGGCACGCGCTTCGATCAGCTCTTGCAGCTTGCCCTTGCCGATGTAGGATTTCCGGTCGGGCTGCTTGAGACGCTGTTGGATGCGGAGCACGGGTCGCGCCCCCGCGGTACGCGAGAGCATCTCCAGCTCATCCAACGACGCCTTGGCACTCCAATGCCGCGAGCCCGGCGAGTCAACCGCCACCAAGGCGGCCCGCTCGACGGGCGGATCAGTGCTGTGCAGGCGCGACTGGCGGCGTTTCGCGATCGGAGGCTCCGTTCTCCCCCACCAGGATAGGGCCTCGACGTGAGCCCGATCAGGCCCCGGTGAACTCTCCGATACGGCGCACGCCCTCTTCGAGTTGGGCGTCCGGCACCGTCAGCGAGAGCCGGATGTAGCCCTCGCCCGCCTCTCCGTAGCCGCGACCCGGGGTGACCACCACGGCCTGCTGCTCCAGCAAGTCGGCCGCGAACTCGGCGCTGGAGCGGCCCTCCGGCACGCGGGCCCAGACGTAGAGGCTGGCCTTGGGTGTCGGCACCCGCAGTCCGATCTTCTCCAGCGCGGCGACCACACGGTCGCGGCGGTCCTGAAGCTGAGCGTTGTTCGTCGCGATCACGCCCTGATCCCCCTCCAGGGCCGCGATCGCCATGCGCTGGATCGCCTGCGGGATGCCGCTGTCGATGTTGGACTTCACGCGCATGAACGCGTTGATCAGCTCGGCATTTCCGGCCGCCCAGGCGATCCGCCAGCCCGTCATGTTGAACGTCTTGCTGAAGGAGAAGAACTCAAGCCCCACTTCGCGGGCGCCTTGGGCCTGGAGGAAGGCCGGCGGTACGTAGCCGTCATAGGCGACATCGCAGTAGGCGTTGTCGTGACAGACGACGATCTCATGCTTGCGGGCGAACGCCACCACTTCGTCGAAGAAGCTGGCGGGCGCCACGGCCCCGGTCGGATTGTTGGGGTAGTTGAGCCAGATCATCTTCGCCCGATCGGCGACCTCCAGCGGGATCGCGGAGAGGTCCGGCAACCAGCCGTTCTCCTCGCTCAGCGGCACGAAGTGGGATTCGCCGCCCGCGAACATCGTGCCGATCTCGTAGACCGGGTAGCCCGGGTCGGGCACCAGGGCAACGTCCCCTGGATCGATGAAGCAGAGCGCGATGTGAGCGATGCCCTCCTTCGCGCCGATCAAGGGCAGGATCTCCGTCTCCGGATCGAAGTTGAGGCCGAAGCGCGCGTCCATCCAAGTGGCGATCGCCTGCCGTAGCTCGGGCAAGCCTTCCGACTCTGGGTATTGGTGGTTGGCGGGGTCGTTGGAGGCGGTGTGCAACGCATCCAGAATGTGTGGCGGCGTGGGCAGGTCGGGGTCGCCGATCCCGAACGAGATTACGTCGATGCCCTCGGCCCGCTTCGCCGCGATCTTGCGCGAGATCTCGACGAAGAGGTACGGCGGCAAAGACTCGACCCGCTTGGCAACCTGCATGGCGGGACCTCCCTAGAGGGCCTCTCGCGGCCCGGATTCACGGTGCAGCTTGAGAAGCAGTCTGACAGCGCGGGCTTAGAACTGGCCCCAGATCTTGCCGACCTTGACGCGGGTCCCGACCTTGGCCATCCGGTCCGCCTCCACCTCCGTGGGGTCCGCCGTGCGGTCGTAGCGCAAGCTGTCCCCGGCGTGCTTGAAGCCGTACTGCGCCAAGGTCGGATCGCCTACGGCCGTCTGTGAGACTGGAAGCGTCAGCGCGCGGCGATTGTCCTCGCGGCCGTGGAGGAACGCCGCGTGCAGTAGCGCCGCGCTGATCGCGCTGCCGTCGAGGTCCGCATCGACGACGAACTGGTCCGCCAGCATGCCGCGCTTGTCGGCGTTGAGCAGGCGCAGATAGCCCACGGGCTGGCCCTCGATCTCGGCGATGCCGGTCCAGCGCGCATCCTTCAGGAAGCGCGCCGGAAGAGGTGGGGCGAGCGCCAGGTCCTCCATCACCCGCTCCTCCAACCCCGCCAGCAAATCGATGTCGGCGGCCTTGGCGGGGCGCACCTCGATGCCGGAGGGCGGATCGGGGATCTCCTGTTCGCGAACGTCCCGGCAGCGCATCGCCGCCACCTCCAGCGAATCCCCGAACTGCGCGCCCACGAAGATGTGCTCTTGGTGGTGGCGACGGGGGAAGTCATTGAACTCCAGCAGCATCACGCGCGCGCCGGTGTTCTTGATCGCGATCTCGCCGATCTCGTTGAGCAGTTCGGGGAACTGCTTGCGCATCGCCTCAATGTCGTCGAACTCGTAGAAGATGCGCAGGTGCCGCCCAAAGGGCAGACCCAGCACGTAGCCCTCGTCGCACTGCGACGCGATCAACTCCGGCACCTTTACGAGCTCGCCGTAGTCGACGTCGGTGCGGTTGCGGTAGACGACGGACTCCAGGGCCAGCGTCTCATGCAGTTGGCGCACCAGCCCCGGTGTGACGTCTTGCTCGTAGCGGGTGTTGTCAGGCGTAACCATTCGTCGTCCACTCTCCGTCGAACACGTACGCGGCGGGGCCTTCCAGGTAGACCGGCCCTTCGCCGTCCCATTCCACGATCAGATCGCCCCCGGGCAGACTGACGGTTGCGCGGGCGTCCGCCAGGCCATTGAGCCGGGCCGCAACGATGATCGCACAGGCCCCCGTGCCGCAGGCCAATGTCAGTCCTGCGCCGCGTTCCCAGACCCGCGCCCGAAAACGATCGGCACCCAGAGCGTTGACTATCTCGAAATTCGTGCGTTTGGGGAAGAGGGGGTCGTGCTCGGCCAGCGGTCCCAGGCGATCCAGGGGCGTCTCTTCGACGGGCGTATCGCTGAAGTGCACCGCGTGCGGATTGCCCATCGACACGCAAGTCACGGGATAGGACCGGCCCGCAAGGGTCAGGGGGAGATCGATGACCGGGCCTGGACCGTCTGCCAGAACGGGAACATCGGCGGGCGTTAGGCCGGGGATTCCCATCGATGTGCGCACGCGCTCGATCTGGCCGGATCCGGTCTCGAACGTGGCTTGCAGGACGCCCGCGCCTGTCTCCACATCGAGACTGCCTGCCTGGGAGTCGATCCCCGCGCGCTCCACGGCGAACTTGACGAAGCAGCGCAGCCCGTTGCCGCACATCTCGCCCAGCGACCCGTCCGGGTTGTACATCACCATCTGCACCGGCGCCTGCTGCGAGTCCTGCATGACCAGCAGCCCGTCGGCGCCCACGCCGAAGTGGCGCGCGCAGATTGACTTGGCCAGCGACGACCAGTCCTCGGAGCGGCTGCGCCCGTCGACGAGGACGAAGTCGTTCCCGGTGCCCTGCACCTTGGTAAAGGCTATCGATTCCATAAGCTCCGCGATTCCATATCGCCCCAATTGTAGGGGCGGCCCAGCCCTGCCGCTGTGGCGGCCTTATCGCGCCGGGCCGCCGGACTGGGAACGCCTTTCATCGATCAGGCTTCGCGCCTGCTCGAGATCGGCACACCACTCGATACGCGGATCGGAGCGACGGAACCACTTCGCCTGGCTGCGGGCGAGCTGCCGGGTCGCGAGCTTCGTCGCCTCGATCGCCTGGGCCAGCGTCGATTCGCCGTTGCAGTGCGGGACGACCTGGCGATAGCCGATGCTCTGCAGGCCCGGTGCGTCGGCCGCGAGACCACCGTCCAGCAGGCCCTGCACCTCCGCGACCAACCCCGCCTCGAACATGCAATCGACGCGGGCGTCGATCCGCAGGTCGAGTTGAGCCAGGTCGTACTGCGGCGCGAGGATGATCGCGTCCAGTGGCTCGCGGGTGTCGTACCAATCCGAAATGGGGCGCCCGGTGCCGCGCCACACCTCCAGCGCCCGGATGACGCGGCGGCTGTTGTTGGGCTCGATGCGTTCCGCGGCGACCGGATCGATTTCGGCGAGCCGCTCGTGGAGGAAGTCGGGCCCCCGCTGGCGCGCGAGGGCGGTCATCTCCACACGAAAGGGGATGTCGGGCTCGACCTCCGGCACCGACCAGCCTTCGAGCAACGCCCAGACATACTGGCCGCTGCCGCCCACCACGATCGGTCGCTTGGCGCGCGCCGCCAGATCTTGCAGGGCAGCGCGCGCATCGCGCACATAGCCGGCAAGGTGATACTGCTCGTTCGGCTCAACCTGGTCGACGACATGGTGCGGGACGCGGGCCCGCTCCTGGTCGGTCGGCTTGGCGGTGCCGATCTGGAGCCGGCGGTAGACCTGGCGGCTGTCGGCGCCGATCACCTCGCCGTTCAGCGATTCGGCCAGACGCAGGCCCCACTCGGTCTTGCCGGTCGCGGTAAGGCCAACGACGGCGACGGCGGGTGGCACAGCCATACAGCGAGATTAGCGCTTGGCGTCCGCGATCGCCTGTGTGATGCCCTTGAACGACTCAGCGTCGAGCGACGCGCCGCCGACCAACGCTCCGTCGATATCGGGCTGCGCGGCGAACGTGCCCGCGTTCTCGGGCTTCACCGAGCCGCCATAGAGGATGCGGATCGTGTTCGCCTTGGCGGGGTCGAAGAGCTGACTGACCCGGTCGCGGATATAGGCGCAGGCGTCCTGCGCTTCCACCTCGCTGGCGGCCTTGCCGGTCCCGATCGCCCAGACGGGCTCGTAGGCGATCACGAAGCCGTCGGGCAGATAGATCTCGTCCAAGTCGAGAGCGATTTGCCGTTTCAACACGGCCTCGGTATCCCCGGCCTCGCGTTCGTGAAGCTGCTCGCCCACGCAGAGGATGGGCGTTAGACGGTGCTCCAGCGCGGAGCGCACCTTGTCGTTGAGTGCCTCCTCCGACTCGCAGAAGTGCTGCCGCCGCTCCGAGTGGCCCAGGAGGACCCAACCGGCGACCTCCCGCAGCTGTGTGGGGCTGACCTCTCCGGTGAAGGCGCCGCTCGCGGCCGCATGCATGTTCTGGCCCGCGACGTGCACGCCACTCGTGGCCAACTTGTCCGAGACCCGTGCCAGCTGCAGGAACGAGGGCGCGACCACCACCTCGACGCCGCGGATCTGGTCGATACCAGCCAGGCCGTCGCAGAGGGCGTCGACCTCGGCGTTGGTGCCATTCATCTTCCAATTCCCGGCGCTGACTGGGATCCGCTTGCTCATGAGTCCTCCTCCACTGGCGTCAGGCTGATTCGGACGGATTGGCGTCGCGCTGAGTTGCATCGGGCAGGGCGACGACGCCCGGCAGGTCGCGCCCCTCTAGCAACTCCAGGGCGGCGCCGCCTCCACTGCTGATGTGCGAGATGCGATCGGCGACGCCGGCCTGGTTGACGGCCTGCACCGTCTCGCCCCCGGCGACGATGGTCTGTGCCTCGAGGGCGGCGAGGGCATGAGCCATCGCCTCGGTGCCACCCGCGAAGGCGTTCTTCTCGAAGAGGCCCAGCGGGCCGTTCCAGACGACTGTGGCGGCGTCGGCGATGGCGGCGCTGAAGTGCTCGATGGTGCGCGGGCCCACGTCGAGGATGCGGAAGCCATCGGGCACCCGCTCCTCGGCGAAGTTGATCGGACGTGCCTGCGGCGCGTTATCGGGGTCGTGGGCGATCACGCCGTCGACGGGGAGCAGCAAATGGCAGCCGTGTTGTCTCGCTGCCTGCTCGATCTCCGATGCCTGCGCGGCCATCTCCGGTTCGGCCAACGAGGCCCCGATGTCGACACCCTGCGCTAGCAGAAAGGTGTTGGCCATCGCGCCGCCCACACAAACGACATCGGCGTGTTGCACGACCGATTGGAGCAGCGCCAGTTTCGAGCTGACCTTGGCGCCGCCGCTGATGACCGCGCGCTTGCCCCCCTGCGCGTCGAAGACCGAGCCGAGTGCGGTCAACTCGCGCTCCAGGAGTAGGCCGGCGGCCGCGGGCAGCAGATGCGCGACACCCTCGGTAGAGGCGTGGGCGCGATGGGCCGTGCCGAAGGCATCGTTCACGTAGCTGTCGGCCAGGGCCGCGAGTTCGCTCGCGAAGCCCGGGTCGTTCGCTTCCTCGCGGGAGTCATAGCGCAAGTTTTCGAGTAGAGCGATCTGGCCCGGCTCCAGACCGTCGACCGTCGCCAACGCGTCGGGACCGGTCAGGGCGGGCACCATCGCCACCGGCCGCGAAAGCAAGCGTGTGAGGTGACGGGCGACAGGCGTCAGGCTGAGCGCCGGATCGACCTGCCCTCCCGGACGCCCAAGATGAGAACAGACGATGACCGCTGCGCCTTTCTCGATCAGGTACTCGATCGTGCCCAGCGAGCTGCGGATGCGCCAGTCGTCGGCGACCTCACCGTCGCGCAGCGGGACGTTGAGATCGGCGCGGAGCAGGACACGGCTGCCCTGGACGTCGAGATCGCGGACGGATCGCTTCTGCATGCAGTAGCCAGCTCCCCTGGGGCGAGCGTCGGATCAGGTGATCGTGGTGGCGAGGTGCTCGGCGACGAGCGCTTCGATCCGCGATCGGGGGATCGCACCCTCGCGCAGCAAGCGTGGCTCCGCACGGGCGCAATCGAGAATAGTCGACGCGGTGCCCTGGGGCACCAGGTCACCCGGTGGCAGGATGAGCACGTCGTCGCCGAACGACCGTCGGACGTCCGCGGCGCTGAGGGCGGCCGGGCGGCCGTGGACGTTCGCGGAGCTGCCCGTGATCGGCTCCTGGATCGCGCCCAGGACGGCGAGCGCGATGGGGTGATCGGGGATGCGGAGAGCGACGGTGTCGCCCGGCACCGCGGCGGAGTGCCAGTCTGGACGCTTGCGCAGGACGAGGGTGAGCGCGCCCGGCCAGACCACCCGCGCGAGGGCGCGAAGGCCCCCGCTAAGGCCGTCGGCGACGTCATCCAAAGCCGAGACGCTGGGCAGGAAGATCGGTTGGGGCTCGTCGGCGGGGCGCTGTTTGAGGGCGAAGCAGCGGGCGACGGCGGCAGCGTCCGCGGCGCGGGCGGCGAGCGCATACTGCGTCTCGGTGGGGATCGCGACCAGGCCACCGTCGCGCAGATGGTCCGCTGCCTCCCGGGCCAGGGTGCTGAGGTCGCTCGTCATCGGCGCTCCGTCCGCAGGGGCTGAAGGTTGGTTTGTTGCCCGCGAGTCGTGTTAGGACAACTGTTCTTGACGCGAGTATATCGCTGCGCTACACCGAGGATGCAGGCAGCGACTGACACCGGAAGAGCCGATCTCCTTTGACCGACGATTCCACGGCAACCCCCCGCATCCGTTCCACCGACGACCTGGAGGTCTCGGGTTACCTGGAGGCGGCAGAGGAGCGTCAGGGTGCGCGTCCGTCGCCCGCTCCGGAACCGCGCGAGCCGCACGAGACCATTGTCATCATCGATTTCGGCGGGCAGACGAGCATGCTCATCGCCCGGCGCGTGCGCGAGCAGAACGTCTACTGCGAGTTGCTGCCGCACACGGCGTCCTGGGAGCGTGTGCAGGCGCTCAACCCCAAGGGCTTCATCCTCTCCGGCGGT
>JAPUIR010000328.1 GCA_027296805.1 Chloroflexota bacterium
GGCGCGACCGGCGCCCGTCACCACGAGCGCCCTCAGCTCCGGGTCGGCATCAAAGTCGCCCGGCAGGCGCTCCATCTCAGTGTGCATGCGCCCGTTGACGGCGTTGAGACGATCCGGCCGATTCAGCGTCGCGATCGCGACTGGGCCCTGCTTCTCGATCAGGATGTGCTCGAAGTTGTCCTGGTTCAGCATCTCCGCTACCTCCGCTGCGCGACGCACACTACGCAAGCACAGCGAAGCTGTGAAGGGCCGCCGCGCGACGCGTGACGATGCACGTCTGCTACCAGGTGTCGATGTTGCGCCGCCTCTTCGTCCTGAGGCGCTGTGGTTCAGGCACGGAGCGCATCGCGTTGCCGACCCAGCGTCGTGTGTCGGCGGGGTCGATCACGTCGTCGACGGCGAAGGAGACGCCCGCGTTCAGCGCTTTGCCTCGCTGGTATGCACGCTCGACCCGTTCCTCGTAGCGTTGCGTGCGCTGCTCCGCGTCCTCGATCTGCGCCAGCTCCTCGCGGAAGCCGAGCTTGACCTGCCCCTCGAGGCCCATGCCACCGAACTCGGCGGTCGGCCAGGCGACGGTGAACAGCGGCTCCTTGAAGCTGCCGCCCGCCATCGCCTGCGCGCCGAGGCCGTAGGCCTTGCGCAGCACCATCGTGAACAGCGGCACCGTCAGGTTGGCGCCGGTCACGAAGAGGCGGCAGCAGTGGCGCACCAGCGCGGTCTTCTCCACCTCGGGGCCCACCATCATGCCGGGGGTGTCGCAGAGGACCAGGATGGGGATATCGAAGGCGTCGCAGAGCTGCATGAAGCGGGCGGCCTTGTCGGAGCCATCGCTGTCGATCGCGCCCGCGAGATGATTGGGGTTGTTGGCGAGGACGCCGATCGGCTTCCCTTCGACGCGAATGAAGGAGGTGACCATGCCGAGACCGAAGTGGCGGCGCAACTCAAGAACGGAGCCGGTATCCGCCAGCCCTTCGATCACCTCGCGCACGTCATAGACGCGAAGGCGATTCTCAGGAACGATGCGGCGGAGGAGCCGTTGGTCGGGGCACTCCCACTCCCGCAGCGGTCCCTGGAAATAACTGAGGTACTGCTTCGCCACCGACGTGGCCTCCGCCTCATCTTCGACGGCGATGTCAACGACGCCGTTGGGGACTTGGACGCTCATCGGGCCGACCTCGGTGGGGTGGAAGACGCCGAGGTTGCCGCCTTCGATCATGGCTGGGCCGCCCATACCGATGTTGGAGTTGGCGGTGGCGATGATCACGTCACAGCAGCCGAGGAGGGCGGCGTTGCCGGCGAAGCAGTAGCCGGACGTGATGCCGACGAGGGGGACGAGGCCGGAGAGGCGGCCCATGGTGGTGAACGTGGGGGTGTCGAGCGGGCGGCCGCCGCCGACATCGGGGAAGTCCGTGGTGCCGCGTCCGCCCGCCCGCCGGCCGCCGGTGCCGGCCCGGCCGCCGCCGCCTTCGGTGTAGAAGACGACGGGGTTCCGCCATTTTTCCGCGAGCTCCAACATGCGGTCGGTCTTGGGGTGGTTGAGGGCGCCCTGGGTGCCGGCCAGCACCGTGTAGTCGTAAGAGAGGACAACGGTGCGGGACGCCGGTGCATCGAAGAGGTCGCCGTTGACCGTGCCGACGCCGGTGACCATGCCGTCCGTGGAGAACTTGCGGATGACCTCTTCCAGGGGCAGCCCGGTGCCGGGGGTGAGCACGAGTTGGCCATGCTCCATGAAGCTGCCGGGATCGCAGAGGTCGTCGATGTTCTCGCGCGCGGACCGCTGCTTGGTCTGGCGGCGCCGTTCGACGGCGTCGGGGCGGGCGTCGTCGAGGGTGACCTCGTGGCGCTCGTGGATCTCGGCCAGGTCGGGACGGATGAAGTCCAGGTCGATCTCTTCGTCGGCCTCCGCCTCGGCCGCCGCCACCTCGACCTCCTCCACGAAGGCGAGGGCGTGGCCCTCAAAGACCGTGTCGCCCTGCTGGACGCCGATCAAGCGAACGATGCCGCTGACCTCGAAGCGGATCACATGCTCCATCTTCATGGCTTCCATGACGAGGAGCTGCTGCCCGGCTCGCACCAGGTCGCCCTCCTGCACGAGGATGCTGACGATGGTGCCTTGGATAGGCGCCCCCACGGGCACGGTGTTCTCGGGGCCGCTCACTTCCGGAGCAGGGATAGCCGCCAGCGGGACGGCGGACGGCGAAGCTGAGGCGCCGGCACCCTTGCCATGGTCGAGGACCGCGAGGGGGTCGACGGCGTCGACTTTGACGCCCGCCAGGGCTTGCTCGCCCGAGGGCGCGCTGGCGGCGGTCTGCTCGAAGAAGAGGTGGGGGTGGGGGGTGCCCTCCGGGGCGACGAGTTCGGCAGCGTGGTCGTCGACGAAGCGGGTGTAGATGCGGCTGGCCTGAAACTCGGGATGTTGGAGCAGGCTCTGCAGGAAGGGAATATTGGTGGGGACCCCTTCGATACGAAACTCGCACAGGGCGCGGTAGGTGCGGGTGACCGCATCGGCGAAGGTGGGCGAGGGGGAGTGGCCGATAACCTTGGCGAGCAAGGAGTCGAAACTGGGGCTGGTGCGGTAGCC
>JAPUIR010000329.1 GCA_027296805.1 Chloroflexota bacterium
CCACTGCGGCAGTGAGCCCTACAGCGGATACGATACGGCACATGCCGGAACTCCCCGAGGTCGAAACGATCCGCCGAGACCTCACCCCCCTGGTCGAGGGGCGGGTGATTCGATCATTCCTCGTGTTGCCGGGCGGCGAGCGGCTGCTGCTGGGTGCGCCCCAGGACTACATGCGCTCGCGGCTGGTCGGGATGCGAGTCGGCGCGCTGGGGCGGCGAGGAAAGTACCTCCTGATCCCCCTCCTCGACCGCAAGTCCGGAGCCGGTGAAGGCACGCTTGTCGTCCATCTGCGGATGACGGGCTCGCTGCGACATCGATCGAAGCGCGACGCGGACGAGCGCTTCCTGCGAGCCCGTCTGAGCTTCGACGACGCCCACGAACTGCGTTTCATCGACATCCGCAAGTTCGGCACGTTCGAGGTCGTGGACGATGTCGAGGCCCGCTTCGCGGGCAAGCTGGGGCCAGAGCCGCTGACAGACGCGTTCGGCGTCGACGCGCTCTGGGCGGCGCTGCGAGGTCGACGCACGCCGGTTAAGGCGGCCTTGCTCGATCAGGCCAACGTGGCGGGTCTGGGCAATATCTACGTCGACGAGGCACTGTTCCTCGCCGGCCTCCACCCCGAGGCGCCCGCTGGTTCCCTGCGTCCCGCCGAGCGTACCCTCCTGACGGCCGCGATCGAGGACGTCTTGCGCGAGGGGATCGACCACCGCGGTGCGTCGTTCCGGGACTATACGGACGGCCGTGGCGAGGAAGGCGCGCAGCAGTTCTTCGTCAAGGTCTTCCGCCGCACGGGAGAGCCGTGCGACCGCTGCGGCACGACGATCCGGCGTTCAGTCGTGGGGGGACGCTCATCGCATTGGTGCCCTCGCTGCCAGTCCCCGCGCCAGAAGGGCCGCCGCGTTCAGAGCAAGCGGCCGCCGCGCGAGGCGCAGGGCCCACGACCACACTGATACTCTGGCGCGGAGAGTGGTAGAAGCGATGGTCGACGCCCAAGTCCAGCCCAGCAGCGTGGCGGCCAGCCCGGCCACGGAAGCCACCTGCGACGACTGCGGCGTCTCGTTCGATCTGCACGGCCTGCACGAAACGACAGCGCTGTGCGCGGAGTGCTTCGCGTCGTACCTCGACACGCTCGAGGTGCCGTTCCTCGAGCAATACTCCCGTTTCGGAGCGAAGTCGCGCCGCACGGTGGCGGAGGCCCTGTTCCGGGCACTCGTCGTGGCGGACCCCGACGACCGCAAGGTGATGGGAATGCGCATCGTCGAGGAGTACCTGAGCGCGGCCGGGGAGCTGATGGCGCTCTACCTCGCGCTGCGCAACCGGGGCCAGAACCCGGTCATCCGCACGTTCATGGATTTCGAACTGAGCGAGTCGTCCGTCGCGGTCTTCCGCGCGCTGACGGACGGCCGCTCCCAGGACCAACTGCTGCGCGACCTGGGCTTCCCGACCCTGACGGATCTGGAGGCGGCGAAGCCCGAGATTCGCAAGCGCGACTTCAAGCAGATGCGCGCCGCCATCCAGGCGATTCCCGATGGGCTCGAGCGGGTGGGGCGGGTGGAAGCCCGCGCGCTGTTGCAGCTCCACGACGGCCTCAAGAAGTCAGGCACGCTCGCGCAGCGGGTCGACTGGATCCCCGAGCGTGGCATCCAGCAGCATCAGGTGGCGCTCTTGGTCCTGGAGCACCGCCAACGGGTGCTGGTGACGCATGCCCTCAGCATCGACCAGCCGCAGCTCGAAGTGTTCGTGGGCGCCATCGACCAGATCACCCGGGCCGCCCGCGATCTGATCTGGTTGTACCTGCACACACGCGACCTCTAGCCAAGGCGGGCGCAACACTGATGTTGTGTGGGCAACAGGAGCGGGCCGGGCGGCGTTATTCTGCAAAGTACCCCGATGGACCATGCGATCGGCGGGTGCATATACTGCGACCTCCAGTCCGAAAGGAGCTTCGACACGGTGTTCCTCATCGGTCGAATGCGACATCGAACCAGCCACCGAGATTTCCGGGTGCGGCGCGGCGAGAGGCCGCGCCGAGTGCTTTCCGGGGGCATGCCTACCGGGGGCAGCGCAGCCGCGATCTGCCTCCCGAGTCTGAGTAAAACGTGACCGCCTCTGGGCGGTCACGCTGGTTAAGACGCGAGCGCGGCCCCGACTCCATGGGGCGCAGCGAGAAGGAGTCGAATCGTGGCAAAGCGTAAAGAACTGAGGCATGCCTTCGGCTTCGACGACGTGGCGATCGCGCCCGGCGTCACCACCGTGAATCCCGAACTCACCGACATCTCCACCGAGCTCGGCGGCGAGCGCCTGGAGATCCCGATCTTGGCCTCCGCCATGGACGCCGTCGTGGATCCGTCGTTCGCGATCGAGCTGGGCCGGCGCGGAGGGCTGGCAGTCCTCAACCTGGAAGGCTTGCAATGCCGCTTCGAGGACCCGGACTCGGTCCTGGCCGAAGTCGCCGCGACCGATACCGCAGGCGCGACAGCGGTCCTGCAAAAAGCGTACGCCTCGCCGATTCGCGACGATCTCATCGCGCTGCGCATTCAGCAGATCAAGGACGGCGGCGTCAAGGCGGCGGTCTCAATCACCCCGCCCAACACGAAGCGGATCGCCCCGATCGTGGAGGACGCGGGGGCGGACTTCTTCGTCGTCCAGGCCACCGTGACGACCGCGCGCCACATCTCGTCATCGAAAAAGGGCTTGGTGCTGCGAGAGCTGATCGATCAAGTCTCCATGCCGGTGCTCGTAGGCAACACGGTCTCCTATGAAGCGTCCTTGGAACTGATGGAGGAGGGCATCTCCGGTCTGCTCGTAGGGGTAGGACCCGGAGCGGCCTGCACCAGCCGTGAGGTCCTGGGCATCGGCGTGCCCCAGGTCACTGCGACGATCGACTGTGCCGCGGCCCGCGACGCGTACTTCGAGCAGAGCGGCCGTTACGTCCCCATCATCACCGACGGCGGCATCCGCACCGGCGGCGACCTCTGCAAAGCTTTCGCCTCCGGGGCGGATGCAGTCATGATCGGATCCCCCTTCGCGGGCACGCTGGAAGCGCCCGGTGGCGGCTACCACTGGGGCATGGCGACGCCGCATGCGGAGCTGCCTCGCGGCGTGCGGGTGCATCTCGGCCAGCACACAACGCTTGATCGGCTCCTCAAGGGTCCGACCTCGCGGACCAACGGCACCGAGAACTTCGTGGGCGCGCTGCGCACCTGTATGGGCAGCATCGGCGCGGAGCGCTTGCGCCAGATGCACGACGCGGATCTGATCATCGCGCCGGCGATCAAGACCGAGGGCAAGATCTACCAAATGATGCGCGACTAGCCGCGCACGTCCGAGCGTCCACAGCCCGCCGGCCGTGAAGGCGTCGCGCAACGCGTCGAAACGTTGGTCACAGACGAGTTCGATCGTCTTCGTCATCTCACATCCTCAGTCGGAGGGTCTACGGAGCGTGCGCGGGTGGGCCCAGGGTCCTGCCTAGACTGACCTGATGCGACTGTTCGGCAACTTTATCCCGCTCCCCGTCCTGGTCGTGTGCGGCGCGCTAGCGGCATCGCTGTTGGGCGACTCCATGCTCTACGCGGTCATGCCATCCCGCCCAGACGACTGGGGGCTCTCGATCGGCCTGGTCGGGATCCTGCTCAGCGCGAACCGCTTGGTGCGGCTTGTCTCGAACACCCTGGCGGCTCACGTCTTCACGCGACTGGGTCCGCGCATCCCGGTAGGGGCGGCGATGGTGCTGGCGGTGGCCACGACCGCGACCTACGGCTGGGCGACGCCCTTCTGGGTGCTGCTGCTGGCACGCCTGACCTGGGGTCTGAGCTGGTCCATGCTGCGACTGGGGGCGTGGTGGACCGTCTTGGACGAGGCGACGGATGCGAATCGGGGATTCCTGATGGGGGTCTACTCCGCCGTCGCCCGCAGCGGATCGATGGTCGGCGTCGTAGCGGGCGGGATTCTGACCGACGCGATCGGGCACCGCTGGACCCTGACCATCTTCGCCATCGTCACGGCACTCGGCGGCCTGGCCTGGCT
>JAPUIR010000033.1 GCA_027296805.1 Chloroflexota bacterium
GCGAGGCGAGCGGGCGATCCTGGTACGGGTGGAGACGAGCCCGGAGGATATCCAAGGGATGCTCGCGGCGGAAGGGATCTTGACGGCCCGGGGCGGGATGACGTCGCACGCGGCAGTGGTGGCGCGGGGCTGGGGGAAGAGTTGCATCAGCGGCTGCGGGGCGATCATGATCGATTACCAAGCGGGGCTTTTCACCGTCGATGTGGCGGGACGGGGCGTGGTCACGGTGAGTCGCGGCGACACGATCTCGATCAACGGTTCCACGGGGCAGGTGATGCTGGGCAGCGTGGCGATGAGAGAGGCGGTGCTGCCGCCGGAGTTCGAGCGCCTGATGTCGTGGGCGGACGAGGCGCGCACGCTCGATGTGCGCACCAACGCCGACACACCAGAGGACGCCGCGAGGGCACGCTCGTTCGGGGCGGAGGGGATCGGCCTGTGCCGTACGGAGCACATGTTCTTCGGCGAAGATCGCATCCTGGCGGTGCGAGAGATGATCCTGGCCAGGGACGAGGCGGGACGTCGAGCGGCGCTAGCCAAGATCCTGCCGATCCAGCGCGGCGACTTCGCGGACATCTTCCGGGTGATGGACGGTTACCCGGTGACGATCCGGCTGCTCGATCCGCCGCTGCACGAGTTCCTCCCGCAGGCAGAGGCGGAGCAGGCGGATGTGGCCCGGTCACTGGGCGTAGAGACGGCGGACGTGACACAGCGTGTGGAGGCGCTAGCCGAGGTCAACCCGATGCTGGGGCACCGGGGAGTGCGGCTGGCGATCACCTTTCCCGAGATCTACGACGTGCAGGCGCAGGCGATCCTGGAAGCCGCCTGTGATGTCGCCGCGGAAGGTGTCACGGTGATCCCCGAGATCATGGTGCCGCTGGTCGCGCTGGAGTCGGAGTTGAGCGACGTGCGGGATCGGATCGAGGCCGTGGCGGAAGCGGTGTTCGCCGCCAAAGGTTCGAAGGTGGAATACACGATCGGCACGATGATTGAGTTGCCGCGCGCATGCATGACGGCGGACCGCATCGCGCAGCGGGCGGACTTCTTCTCGTTCGGCACGAACGATCTGACCCAGACGGCGTTCGGACTGTCCCGTGACGATGCCGGACGATTCCTGCCCGCCTACCTGGAGCGGCAGATCCTGGAGAAGGATCCCTTCGTGGAGCTCGACCGCGAGGGGGTAGGCAGCTTGGTGCGGATCGGGATCGAGAAGGGGCGGTCGACGAAACCTAACCTGAAGATCGGCATCTGCGGGGAGCACGGCGGCAATCCGGCGTCGGTCTGGTTCTTCCACGAAGCGGGGTTCAACTACGTCTCGTGCTCTCCGTATCGCGTGCTGATCGCGCGGCTGGCGGCGGGACAAGCGGCCTTGCGGTGAGCGCCGGAAGAACGAGTAAAGCGGACGAGGTCCGCGCCTTCGTCGCGGCATCCTGCGCGGTCGATCGGGGACGGGTGCAGCCGGAGACGCGGCTGTACGAGGACCTGGGCGTGAATGGGGACGACAGCAACGATCTGCTGCGCGAGTTCGCGGCGAAGTTCCAGGTCGACCTGACGGGTTACGACACGGCGCATATTTCACGGGCGAGGGGGAGTTCCTGCCTTGGACGCTTCTGGTGCTGCTGTGGCGGCTAGTACGGCAGGGTAATCTCAGCGACGGGCGCAGCCCGCTGAGAGTCGGGCGGTTGATCCGCGCCGCGGAGGAGGGTTCGTGGCAGGTCGATGAGCAATGAGCGCCGAGACTGAGCCCGATCGATACCGTGACACGTCCCGCGTGGGCCCCTGCATCCATTGCCAGCGGACGACGGTGCGCGAGTGCGTGCCCTGCGCGCAGTTCGTCTGTGATCGTTGCGGGCGGGAGCACGAGGAAGGCTGTCGCGGGCGGCAGCGTTAGCAGGCTTGGCTAATCGGTCGCGGGCTTCTCGGTGGTGCGCTCTTCGATGGCGTAGAGCTCTTCCATGCCGGCGGTGAGGTGAATCTCGCGGTAGAGCACCATGAGATCGGCGGTCTCGTGGCCGGTGTCGCCTTGGGCCTGGAAGCGCTGGTGGGCGTCGCGCATGGCGCCGTAGGCAAGGACTTGCCCGCTGAACGGATCGATGACGAGCGGCCAGCCCAGCGTCGACCATTCTTCGCGGGTGCGAGCGCCGAAGGCGCCCATGGCGGCGAGGGGCGCGTCAATGTCGTGGGGGGCGCGGGTCCACTGCTCCGGCTCGGCGGGGAAGAGCATGATGAGGTCGGCTCCGGCGTCGCGGTAGGCGCGGCCGCGCTCGACGGCGGCGTCGTAGGACTCGTTGCGCACGGCGCCGGTGCGGGCGATGACGAGGAAGTCGGGATCGGTGCGGGCGTCGACGGCGGCTTCGATTTTCTCGACCATGGCCTGCGCCGGGATCAGGTGTTCGACGCCTTTGTGGTGGTGCGCGCGTTTGGGCGCGATCTGGTCCTCGAGTTCCACCGCGGCCGCGCCCGCGGCCTCCAGTTCGCGTATGGCGCGGCTGACGTGGACGGGGTCGCCGAAGCCGACGCCGCCGTCGACGATGAGCGGGATCGACGATCGCTGGGTGATCTGGTGAGTGACGGTCGCGAGCTCCGTCAGGGTAAGCAAGGCCTCCGAGACCGCGAGCTGGAAGCCGAGTGCGCCGCCGCTGAGATAGGCGGCCTCGTAATCGAGGCTTTGCAGCAGGCGGGCGGTGAGGGGATCGAGGCAGACGGGGGCGAAGACCGGGCCGCCGGCCTCGATGCGACTGCGGAGCTGTTCCCGTTCATGCATGGGTGGGTCCTCCAACCCACGACGCCCTGAGCGCGCCGGGGAGTCGCAGTCTAGCCAGGCGCGGGGACTGTGCATCGGTGCGGGAGCTATCCTGGCCGCGGCCGCGTTGGGGTTCACCCGAGAGCGGCGGGGCGAGGGGAGAGATCGATGCCGGATCCGCGCGAGTTCGGTTCCTACTCGGAGGCGGGCGCGCAGTATCCGGGGCACACCCGCTACGGCCCCGATGTGACTTTCCTCGGCGTGCCGCGGGCCAAGCTGGACGATCCCGAGTCGTTCGCGAACGCCAAGGCCGTGATCGTGGGCGCGCCCTTCGACGGAGGGACGACCTACCGCGCCGGGGCCCGCTTCGGACCGCTCGCCATCCGCACGACCGACTATCTGCCACAGATTCCCTACCGGCCGCACCTGGCGTTGGGCATCGATCCGCTCAGCACGCTTGGTGTGGTGGACGTGGGCGACGTACACATGCCGCAGGGCGACATCGAGCTGAGCGTCGAGCGGCTGGAGCGGGCGGTGACGACGATCGCGGAGTCGGG
>JAPUIR010000330.1 GCA_027296805.1 Chloroflexota bacterium
TCGCCCGTCTGCCCGCCGCCCACCAGCATGAGGTTTTCCAAGACGGTCAGCGCGCCCAGTTCCTGCGGTGTCTGGAAGGTGCGGACCAGGCCGCGCGCGAAGACACGGTGAGGCGCCAGCCCGGTGATGTCGTGGCCGTCGAACGTAACGCGGCCCGCGTCGGCGCGAAGGAAGCCGGAGACGCAGTTGAAGCACGTGGTTTTGCCGGCGCCGTTGGGCCCGATCAGCCCGGTGATCGAGCCCGCCTCGACGTTGAACGACGCGCCGTGGACGGCGTGCACGCCCCCAAACTGTTTGACCATCGCGTCAACAGCGAGAAGTGTGGTCATGCATCCCCCGCGCGCGAGCGGCCCGGCGGCCGCGGGAACGATGGTAGGGGCTGTGCCGGGCTGGTGCCGTGCGCTGGTGACGGGCGCGAACGCGGGACCTACAGGGGCGGTTCCACCCAGTCGGCCAGGCGCGTGCGCCAGCCCTGAACGTGGCGGCGCACCTGATCGGCCCGAGCCGGGTCCACCCGGCGCGACGCCCGAGCGGCATTAGAGCGGCGTTGGGAAGCGTTGCGCTGGACGACCGCGGTCAGCCCCAGCGCGACGCCGACGCCCGCGGCAACCACCATCTCCCGGCTGCGGGGGCGTCGGGGCGGCTCAGCGGAGAGCGCTGGCATGGCCCTGATGGCCGATCGCGCGGGGCTGTCGGTCGGCGGCGGCAGCACGGAGCTCGCTTGGAGGGGAGCGGTCTGTGGCTGGGTCGCGGCGAGCGGCCTGGGTGCAGCGAGGGGCCTCGGAGCGGGAGCGGGAGTCGGAGCGGTCTCTTCCGAAGGGGCAGTGTCGAAGGCGCCACCGGGCGAAGGGGGCAGCGCGCGCAGCCGCAGCCAGGCCACGGTTGTCATGGCGACCATCACAGCGGCGATCACCCCCACGGCGAACAACGTCTCGCGTACGCCGATCGAGTCCGCCAGGACGCCCCAGACGGGCGCCAGCAGGGCTTGTGTGCCGAAGGCCATCATCGTCAACGACATGACGCGGCCGTAGAACATCGGGCGGGCTGTGGACATCAGCAAGGAGTTGTTCAGCAGCATGAAACCGGAACGACCGATGCCCAGCGGAATGCCCATGAAGATCGCCGCCTGGTAGGTGGGGGCTGCGGCCAGGATCCAGAATCCCGCCGCCATGAGGAGGCCCATGCCTAGCAGCACTGGCCAGGCGAAGCGGGTGCGCACCAGGTTCGCCAGCGGAACGTTCACCACGAGCCCAGCGATCGCGAAGGCGAGGAAGATCAGCCCGATGTCGGTTGGTTCGCGGCCGAGTTCCTTGTCGAGCAGTCCCGGCAGCAGGGTCTGGAAGGCGAAGCCGCAGACCACGAGCCCCACGAAGGAGAGCCAGAGCGTTCGCAGTCGGGGGTCGCCGACGACGTAGCGCACGCCCTCGGTCAGCTCGAAGCGGACCGAGCGACGCTGGTCGGGGGAGGCCGAGGGCGGCGTGTTGGGGATGAGCGCGGTGAGTGGCAGCACCACGACGAAAAGCGCGGCCATGAAGATGTAGGTCCCGCCGATGCCGAGCGCGGTGCCGACCAAGATCGCGATCAACAACGGGCCCGCGACCTGCGCGATGTTCATCGCGATCTGCTGCAGTGCGACGGCGTTGGGGAGCAGCCGTTGGGGGACGAGTTCCCCCACCCAGGCTTGCCGGGCCGGTCCCATGAAGGCGAAGCCCAATCCCATGATCAGGGTGCCCAGCATGAGCAGTGGGATCGTGATCATGTCCGTAACGATCAAGAGGCCGGTGCCCAGGATCACCAGCCCGGGTATGGATTGCCCGATCAGGACGATGGGCTTCTTGCGTAGGCGATCCGCGATCACGCCGCCGATGGGGGCGACGAGGAACATGCCCACGCCCGAGCCCATCTGGGCCAGCCCAGCCGCCGTGTTGTTGCCGCTGATCTCGAACGCCAGGCTCGGCACCAGCATGAACGACATCATGAAGGCTGTCGTGGAGAACAGGGAGCCCGACCACAAGAGTTTGAAGTTGCGGACCTGGAATGCGGTGAAGGTTTCGCCCAAGAAAGACATCAGAGGAGAATCTTAGGTCCTGCCCAACTATTCGCGCCAGGCGGTCTGTCAACTAGCGGCACCGATTTGCCCGCCAGCGTGTGTCGGCCCGACTTCCGGCTCTGGCGGCGAGGCGGCAGCATGGCAGCGTGGAACACCTTGCGTTCGCCGTCGTCGCCTTCGTCGCCGCGAGCGCACAGGCCCTGCTGGGCGTGGGTTTCGGCATCATCATCGCGCCGCTTGGCGTCCTACTTCTGGCTCCCTCCGTCGGAATCGCAGCGACGCTGGTGCTGGGATCCCTGCTGGGCCTGATTTTGTACGTGGAGTACCGACCCCGGAGTCCCCTTCCGGAGGTGGCGCCGCTGGCGCTCGCGGGGCTGTTCGGCGTGCCGATTGGCCTCGTACTGCTCACCCAAGCCGACGCCGACCTGCTCAAGCTGTGCGTGGGCGTGATGGTGTTGGTCTCGGCCCTGGCGACGCTGGTGCATGGCAACGTGGGGCGGCCGCGCCGGCCGCGGGTGATGCGCTTGGCGCTCCTGGCCGGGCTGGCGTCCGG
>JAPUIR010000331.1 GCA_027296805.1 Chloroflexota bacterium
GCGAGCGCAAGCTGCCAGTCGATCAGCAGCAGGAACCCGATCACGATACCCAGCCCAATCACGTCCGAGACCACCGTCAGGACGCCCGTCGTCAGCAACTCTTGCAGCACCTGCACGTCGGACGTCACCCGCGACATCACACGCCCCACCTCGGCGTCGTCGTAGAAGCTCTGGGAGAGCGACATCATGTGGTCGAACACCTGCTGGCGCATGGTCAGCAGAATCCGGTGCCCTATCCGGGCCATCGCCCACTGCCGCACGAACTCCGCGACCCACGCCACCAGCGCCAGCGCGACGAACACGCCCATGAGTCGGGCCAGGCCGCGCAGATCACCCGTGGCAATGAAGTCCTGCAGCGCCAAGAAGATGATGTACGGCTGCGAGAAGCTCGCCGCCGCGAAGACGATCATCGCGACGAGCCCCACCAAGGACCAGCGCTTGTGCGGTATCAGGTAGCGCGAGATGCGCCGGATCAAGTGCGGGTTGTAGAGCTTGCCGTACTCCTCCTCCCAGCCGTCCGACCTCCCCCAGGACGAGCCCCAGTGCCCCGCGCGCGGCCCATGCCCGCCTCCACCAATATTGGACGACCAACCGCCCGCGGATCCGCCACTCCACATCCCCATTAGCTGCCCCCTCCCGCCACCTGCGCGAACGCCTCTTCCTGGTCCCGCAGCTCCAAGTCGTAGATCTCGCGATAGAGCCCGCCCTCGGCCAGCAGTTCCAGGTGCGTCCCCCGCTGCACGATGCGGCTCTCGTCCAGCACCAGGATTTGGTCGGCGTCCTTCACACTGCGTAGCCGGTGCGCGATCACGAACGTCGTGCGCCCTTCCATCAGCGCCGACATCGCCTGCTGAATCTCGTACTCCGTGGCCGAGTCCACGCTCGAGGTCGAGTCGTCGAAGATCAGCACGCGCGGGTCCATCAGCAGCGCCCGTGCGATCGCCATGCGCTGTTTCTGGCCACCCGACAACGTCGCGCCGCGCTCGCCCACCCACGTGTTGTAGCCCTCGGGCAACGTCGAGATGTGATCGTGGATCCGCGCCAGCTGTGCCGCCGCCTGCACCTCTTCGTCCGTCGCGTCCGGCCGCCCGTAGGCGATGTTGTCCCGGATCGTGGCCGCGAACAGAAACACATCCTGCTGCACGATCGCCACCTGCGAGCGCAGCCCCTCCAGCGTGAGATCGCGCACGTCCTCACCGTCCAGCAGCACCGCGCCCGCCGTCACGTCGTAGAAGCGCGGGATGAGGTTGACGATCGTCGTCTTGCCAGATCCGGTCGGCCCCAGCAACGCCACCACCTCGCCCGGCTTCGCCTCGAACTCCACCTCCGAGAGCACCGGCCGCTCCTCGTTGTAGGCGAACGCCACACCGCTGAAACGCACATGCCCACGCGGATTACGCGGCGCGTGCGCCCCCGGCCGTTCGAGGACCTCCGACTCCTCATCGAGAATGTCGAAGATGCGCTGCGACGACGTCGCCGCCCGCGGCACCATCATCACCATCCAGCCCAAGCTGCGAATGGGCATCTGCAACAGTTGCACGAAGAACAAGAACGACGTCAGCTCCCCCACGTTCATGCTGCCGTTGGCCACCTTCACTCCGCCGATCCACATCGTGGCCACCAGCGACCCCATCCAGAGGGCGGTCATCAGCGGCATGTTGATCGCTTGGATCTTGCTCGCCAAGAACGAGCGCTCCCAGAGGAAGGTGGCGGCGCGGCTGAACTTGGCGCCCTCGAACGGTTCTCGCGCGAAGGCCTTGACCACCCGGATTCCCGTCAGCGCCTCCTGCAAGACAATGCCCAGCTGCGCTTGCCCCTCCTGCACGTCCTGCCACACCGGCCGCAGCCCGCTCGAGACGCGGAACGAGCGCCAGCCGATCACAAGCATGAAGCCCCACACCGCCAGCGCCAGCTGCCAATCCTTGATCAACATGATCACCAAGATCGAGCTCATCAGCATCATCGTGAACAGCAGCCGCACGCCCCCAAAATTGAGGAACATGCGGATCACTTCCACGTCCTGCGTCGCACGGGCCATGATCTGGCCGGTCTCCGCCTCGTCGTGGTAGGAAAAGGAGAGATTCTGCAGCCGCTCGTAGAGACTGTTGCGCACGTCGTAGGCGACGGTCTGCCCCACCCACTCCGCTAAGTACGCCTGCAAGAACTGCGCCAGCCCCCGCAGCAGCGCGGCGCCCAGCAGCGCAGCCGCCGCCACCAGCACCAGCGTCTTGTTGACGTCCACCGACGCCGCGCCCTCCGCCCCCAACGCAGAGTTGATCGCCCACTCCAACAGGAGCGGCGTCGCTATCGCGAAGGCCCCTGTCGCGATCAACGCCAGCATCGTCAGCGTCAGTTGACCCCGGTAAGGCTTCGCATACGCAAAGATTCGTGCGAGATTGCGCGCGCCGGCGCGAAAGCCGACAGCGATCGGGCGACTTTGACGCTGCCCGGGCAGTTCATTCGGGCGAACGGACATTTCGGAGTTCAGGTCCTTCTCGACAGACTGCGATTATAGCCGCTGCTCTGGTCGGACCCCAGCGGCGAGACGCCGAGCGACTCCGGGATGACACTGGCCCGCCGGCGAGGGGCGCCGCCACCCATGCAGATCACGATCCGAGCCATGGAGCTGCGCGACATCCCCGCCGTCGCTCACCTCGACCACGCCGCCTTCGCGGTCGACTCCTGGAGCGAGCAGTCTTTCCGCAAGGAACTGCTCGAGAATCGCCTCGCTCACTATTACATCCTCCAAACCGACGCGGGCGCGCTGGTCGGCTCCCTCGGCTGCTGGGCGATCGTGGATGAGGTCCACATCGTCACCATCGCCGTCCATCCCGACGCGCAGCGCCAGGGGCTGGGTGAGGTGCTCCTGCTGCAAGCGTTCGAGCTCGCGCAGCAGATCCGCGCCGACGCCATCACCCTGGAGTGCCGCGAATCGAACGCAGCGGCCCGAGCCCTCTACGCCAAGTACGACTTCGCGGTCGCCGGCCGCCGTCGCGCCTACTATCCCGACGGCGAGGACGCCCTCATCCTCAGCGCCCAGGGAATCGGCGCCGATTCCCAGCGGCGTCGCCGCGAACTGCGCGACGCGCTCCGCAAGCGGGGGCTCCGAGTCCGACATCAGGGCAAAAGCGAACGCTCCTGAATACCGCCCCGCACCAAGACGCTCCGTGCGTAGACGCTGTCCGACCGGCGGGCGATACTGCCGTCGCCATGAATCGTGCCGAAATCCTGCGAGACAGCCTGCAAACCGCCCACTGGCTCCGCTCGACGGGGCCCCGCACCGACGACTTCCTGCGCTGGCGCGACGCCGCCTGCGAAACGCTGCGCGAGATGCTGGGCCCCGAGCACGCCTCCACCCAGGCCCTGCGGGCCGCCGTCGGCCCCTTCGACGATGTGGAGGCGGAAGGGCTTCAGATCCACGGCCCGGACGGCATGCTCGCGCGCATGGACAGCGCCACGCCGATCCTGCGCGCGCTTCTGGGCGAAGACGCCTAGCCCTCTACGCTCGAGGTCGCCGTCACCAGCCCCGCCTTCAACCCGACCGCTTGCTCAATAAGGTCGGCCGCCGCCGAATAGTCCAGTGCCGTCGTGTTGATCACGAGGTCGTACAGCCGCGGATCCCAGACGTCGACCTTCCAGAACTTCTTGTGAAACGCCGCCCGGCTGCGATCGAACGACCGCATTCGCTCCACTGCCCCCTCCTCATCCAGCGACTCCCACCCCATCACGCGCTGGGCGCGTATCTTCACGTCGGCCACCAATTGCACGTGCACCGCATCGCTTCGGTCTTGCAAGATCATCTGCCCACCCCGGCCAATGATCACCACGTCTCCGCCCGTCGCGAGGTCCTCGATGATGTGGCCCATCGCCTCCAGAATGGAGCGATCGTCCACCACGCCCGGCACATCCCCCTCCGCCATCTCCTGGTAGGTCTGCGCCAACATCACCTCCAAGTTGGCCGCTCCCAGCATCGGATCGACCTGGCCGCCCGCAGCGGAGCGCTCCAACGCCCGTTGCAAGAAATGGCCCAAGCGCTGCCGCCATGAGTCGGTCCGCTCGTCCCGCTCCGCCACGCTGCTCACGGTCACGCCCAGCTCGCGCGCGGCATCCACGAGAACGGTCTGGTCCACGTATTGCAGCATGAGGCGGTCCGCGACAAGGCGGCCCACGTCGCGCGCGCCCGCGCCGTGTTGACTCGAAAGGGTGATGACGGACACGGCAGATCCCCTTCGCCGCGCGCCCCCGCGCGATGGCCTGGATCTTAGTCCTCTCGGCCCCGCGCAGACAGGCCCCACTCACGCACAAGCCCGGGATCGGGGCGCCTCAGTCCTGCAACATCCCGCCCAGCTCCATCGTGTGCCGCACCCGCCACACCCCCTCGTCCTCCTCCAGGATTCCCACCTGTGTCACGACCAAGAAGTACGCCTTGCGTTGCAGCTCTTCCACCGCGTGCTCCGCATCCCGCTCCGTACGGAAGCGCCCGATCGTCATCGTCGTGCGATGCGTCGGCGAAATCTCCGCGATCTCGGGGCGCTGGTGAGGGAACACGTCCCGGTACAGCGCCTCCGCCAGCCGCTGCGACTC
>JAPUIR010000332.1 GCA_027296805.1 Chloroflexota bacterium
CGAGCGGTGGAACATCGCCTGCTCGCGGTCAACCCGGCGGCGGCAGTCCGCCCACCCCGACCCACTGCAACGGAGGTACAGAGCCTCACCGCCGAGGAGGTGGAGGCGCTACTTGCCGTGGCGTCCGACCCGGAGATGCACACCTTGATCTTCTTGGCCGCGAACACCGGGGCACGCATCGGCGAGCTGATGGCTCTGCAATGGGATGATCTCGTCGGCGACCGCCTCCGTATTCGGCGCAACGCCGTGTATCTCCCCGGCGAAGGAGTGAACTTCGGCCCGCCGAAGACGCGGGCGTCCCGTCGTCAGATTCGACTCTCTGCGGAGTGCGTAGCCGCGCTCAGCGAGCACCGCGTTCGTCAGTTGGAGCGGCGCCTGCTCCTCGGTGCCGCTTATCAAGATCGCGATCTGATCTTCTCCGGCCCGCTGGGACGGGTTCAGGCCCCCAAGGTCGTATCCAGGCGCTTCAGTGCCATCGTCAAGCGGGCCGTCCTGAAGCGATGCACGTTCCACACCTTGCGGCACACGTGCGCGACCCTTGGCCTGATCGAGGGCGTCAACGTGAAGGTGATGCAAGAGCGCCTCGGACACGGCTCGTCGGCGATCACCCTCGACCTCTACTCCCACACGACCGAAGACATGCAGGCGGAGGCAGCCGAGCTTATCGGAGCGCAGATCCGTCGCACACGTGCGGAATAGGGGGCGTCAAATGGGCGTCAAGTTGACCGTAATGAAGCTAGGCCAAGGCTCCCGATTCACCACCGGAGAGGTACCGAATCGGGGTGTCGACTAGATAGGGTGGGCCGTCGGTTCGCGCCACGCCGAGCCCTCAGGCGAGCTCCTTGCGGAAGATCCGGTAGATCTTGTACACGTGCGCGGGGGTCCGCTCCAGCGAAGAATTGAGCAGCGTGTTGTCTTCCAGCACCCAGCCCAATTCCGCCCACTCGTAGCCGGCTGCGGCTCCCCGAATATGCACCTCGCTCAGCAGCATCACGTTCATCCCGGCCAGCTCCCGCCTGCGCTGATACTTCGAGCGCAGCCCCAGCAGCACGACCCTGCCAGTGCTCAAGCCGCGCCGCAGCCGCCAATAAAACTTGGCCCAGCCGAAGGGGAACAACGATCCATTGAGATCACGCAGCGCCTCCGGGAAGTTGGGCACCGCCACGATCATCGCGATCGGCTCGCCGTCCAACTCCACGATCGTCGTAATGCGCGGATCCGCCAGCACGATCGGACCGAACCGCAGCTTGTCGGCGAACGCGTCGGCCTCCTCCGGCGAGACCGGCACGAACCCCCAATTCCCCGCCCACGAGTCGTTGTAGATGTCCAGCGCGATCCCCACGTCGCGCCGCAGATTCTTGGGATCGAAGGAGCGCACGCTGATCCCCGGGAGGGCGTGGATCTGCTCGTACCAGCGAGCCATGCGCGGCGTCAATTCGTTGACCGGATAGGACCAGCCGTACAGGTCCTTCTCCTTGCGGTAGCCGTTTCCCTCGATCAGCGGCCCGAAATGCGACCGCCCGTGCGGGTTCATCACCGTCGGCGGCTTCTCGAACCCCTTGACCAGGCAACCCGCCTCGTCGTTGATCGTGAACGACAGCGGCCCCCGCACGAAGTCGACCTTCCGTTCGCGCAGCCAGGCCTCCGCCGCTTCAAACAAAGCCGCGGCGACCTCCGGGTCATCGATGCAATCGAAGAAACCGAAGAAGCCCGCCTTCTCGTCGTGGTACTCGTTGTGGCGGGGATTGATCTGGGCGGAGATCCGACCCACCGCCCGCCCGTCGCGTTCGGCCAGGAAGAGCTGTGCCTCGCCGTACTGGAGAAACGGAACCTTACGGGGATCGAGCGCCTCGCGCTGGATCAGTTTGGGAAGCGGGATCCAGGCGGGATCGTCGGCATAGACGGTCCACTGGACGTCGATGAACGCGTTGATGTCTTTCTTGCGGTCGAACGCCAGCGATCGGACGGAAACCGGCACGAGCACTCCCCTCGGTTGCGAATCGTAATGCCTTCCCGACTAGTGAGCTTGTGCCGCGTTATCGGATCTGGAACCTCAGTCGCTGATGGGCCTCGCGCAAAGCTGATTCCACTTCCTCGGGCGTGTCCGCGCGGGCGAAAATGAAGCCCAGGTACTCCGCGCCCTCCGGCAGCGCCAGGACGGGCCGGCCAACGCGGATCGAAATCGTCACTTCGCTGACCCCGGACACCCCTTCCGCCGCCGCGATGCCCTCGACCTCTTGCAACGTCCCGGAGCGCGGGATCGGAATCATCATCACGCCCGACGCTTGCTCCTCACGATCAAACGAATCGATCGGCGCCCCCGTCGCCTGCCGCAGGATGATCTCTTCAAGCGACATCCCCGTGCCGAACGTCAGCGTCCGTGCGCAAAGACCACCGATGCTCCGCGCCGCGATGTCGATCGGGTAGATGCCGTCGTCGTTGATCCGCAACTCTGCGTGCACTGGCCCGCTCACGATGCCCAGAGCGGCGGTCGCACGCTCCGTGGCCTGAGCCACCGCTTCCTGAGTTGCCCGCGGAAAGCGGGAGGGAGTGACGTAAATCGTCTCCTCGAAAAAGGGGCCATCCAGCGGGTCGGGCTTGTCGAACAGCGTCAGGACGTGCAGGCCACCCTCCGTCACCAAGCCCTCGACCGAGACCTCGATCCCGGGGATGAAATCCTCCACCAGGAATCGCTCCGCGTCGCCCGCGCATTCCTCCTGCACCTCCGGGCGCTCAAGGATCGCTCGCAGCCGCTGGACGGCCGCCGCGAACGACTTGGTATCGTCGGCCCGCATCACCCCCCGGCTCCCCGAAAGCGACACTGGCTTGATCACACAGGGGAAGGAGACCGCTTTCGCCAGCGTGCGCGGGTCGTCGTCGAAGCTGGCGACTCGCCAGCCCGGAGCGTCCGAGCCCGCCGCGTCCAACAACTCGCGCATCAGCACCTTGTCACGCGATGCTCGCACAGCGTCCAAGCCCACATGAGGCAGGCGGAGTTGTTGCGACGCCTCGGCGGCGAGAATGGTGCCCCCGTCGTCCACCGCCACGATGGCGTCCAAGGGATACGCGTCCGCAAAGCGGACGATCTCCCGAGCGCCCTCTTCCGGCTGCGCGAAGGACGCCGTCAGCGTCTTCCCGGGGAATTGATCCGCCAGCGGCTGCCCGCGGTCGGAGCCCACCACCACCTCTAGCCCCAGCCGGTCGGCGGCCGCCATGAAGTCTGGCGCCCGGTACGACGCCGTCGGGATCAGGAGCATCACTCGAGTCATCGTCGACACCACATCTCGGAAGTGTATCGCTGCTTTCCTCTTCGTTCGTCCGGCTCTTGACCTTCTAGTTGACTGGAAGGTTAAACTAACGAAGGAAGGCAGAACGGATGCGAATCGGACAACTCGCGGATGAGACCGGCGTCACGACCAAGACGATCCGTTACTACGAGGGGATTGGCTTGCTCCCGCCGCCCGCGCGACAACCGTCTGGCTATCGCAGCTACGCCAGTGCCGACATAGACCGGCTCGATTTCGTCGCCAAAGCGAAGGCCCTCGGACTTTCGTTGGAGGAGATCGGCGACATCCTGCGCGCAAGCTCTCCCGACGCCGTGAACTGTGCGCACGTCGTCGACCTGCTCACCTCGAAGCGCGACGAACTCGAACACTGGATCCGCGACGCGGAGTCCCTGCGAGACGCGCTCGACCACACGATTCAGGCCTCGCGCGCCGGACTCGACTCGTCGAGCGCGGCGTATCACTGCCCCGTCATCGAGCATGGGCTTCACGAGCGGGCCCTACATCTCGACGGGGCCGTGCATGAAGTCACCCCAGCACACGAAAGCGTAAGGAAGTAGGCCCACCATGACAGAGACGACCCTGCACATCCCGGCGATCCATTGCGGCGGCTGCATCAGCAGCATCCAGCGGATCGTGGAACGCCAAGGCGCGGTGCTGAAGGCCGGCGACCCCAACACCAAAGACGTCACCATCAGCTACGACGAGTCCACCCTCGCGCGTGACCAGATCATCGAGGCGCTCACCGCCGGCGACTTC
>JAPUIR010000333.1 GCA_027296805.1 Chloroflexota bacterium
CGCAACGTGCCGTCCTCTTCGATCAGGGGCAGGTGCCGGATGCGCTCCCGATCGACGATGCGCAGAGCGTCCAGAATGGGCGTCTGGGGCGTGACGGAAACGATCGGCGAGTCCATCAATGTTTCGACTGGAGTGTCCTCCCTGAGCCCCTCGTGAAAGCACTTTTCCACCAGGTCGCGGTCAGTGAGGAGGCCCATCACGCGCTCGCCATCCATGACGACGAGACAGCGCGTGCGCCGGGTGCGCAACATCGCCAGCGCCTCGCTGAGGGGGGATCCGCGCTGAATGCGGAAGGGCGGGCGCTGCACAAGCGCCGATACCGGTGTGTTCAACATCGCGCTCCCTCCCCCTCTGCTCCCGGCCCCAAAATCGGGAACAATCAGTCTACGCCCATCGAGCGAGCGGCGAGCGGGGCAGGCGAGGAAGCGTCCAGGGGCCCCGCCTGCCATGATCGCTGCGAGCGAGAGTGGAGGATGTCCGATGCGCGTAGTTGTGATTGGCGGAGATGCGGCGGGGGGCAGCGTGGCGGCCAACGCCAAGCGAACCAATCCGGCCTTGGAGGTGGTGATGTTCGAGCGGGGCGACTGGACGTCGTACTCCGCTTGAGGCTTCCCTTACGTGCTCGGCGAGCACGTCGACGGGTGGGATCGGCTGGTCGCCCGATCGCCGGAAGAGCACACACGTCGTGGCATCGACGTCCGCATCCGGACGAAGGTGACGGCGATCGATCTGGAGGCGCGGGAGGTCCACTGGCGCGAACGCGACGGAGGCCGGGACGGCGTGGAGGCGTACGACTTCCTGGCGCTGACGACGGGAGCGCACGACCTCAGGCCCGATCTGCCGGGGCTCGATCTCGGCTTCCCGGTCTTCACCCCTCGCCAGGCCATGCGCCTGGGCGACGCCCTGCCTCCCGTCCAGCGAGCACTGATCGTGGGAGGGGGCTACATCGGGATGGAGATGGCGGAAGCGATGCGCGACCGCGGTGCAGCCGTCACGCTGATCAACCGCTCCGAGCGGCTCCTGCACCGGACCTTCGATCCCGACATGTCCGAGCGAGTGGCGGCCGCCGCGCGTGAGATAGGCATCGAGCTGGAGTTGGGCGCGGCCGCCACTTCGATCGCTGGGCAGGACGGCGGCTGCACGGTGACGACGGAACGGGGCTCTTTCGCGGGCGACATCGCCATCCTGGGGCTGGGCAGCGCACCCAGCGTCGATCTGGCGCGGGAGGCCGGGGTGCCCCTGGGTGAGACGGGCGCGATCGCGGTCGATCATGCGCAGCGCACGTCGATCCCGGGTGTCTACGCCGCGGGGGACTGCGCGGAGGCCTGGGACCTGATCGCGGAGCGCTGGAGGAATCTGCACCTGGGCACGATCGCGAACAAGGCCGGCCGGGTCGCCGGGCTCAACATCGGAGCCGAGAGTCTCGCCCAGCAGCCTATGCAGACGTTACCGGGGGTAGCGGGCACCACGATTCTCCGGTTGGGCTCACACGAGATCAGTCGCACGGGGCTCACGATGGCAGAGGCCGGGGAGGCCGGGATCGACGTGCGCGCGGAGACGATCGAAGGGCGGCAGATCGCCGGCTACATGCCGGGCAGCAGCCCGATCCACGTCAAGCTCATCGCCGAGACAGGCAGCGGTCGCGTGGTGGGGGGCCAGATCATCGGACAGCAGGGGGCGGGCAAGCGCATCGACGTCGTGGCAACGGCAGTGTCGCTTGGGCTCACGGTGCAGCAACTCGTCGATCTCGATCTGGCCTACGCGCCGCCTTTCTCGGGCGCCTGGGATCCGGTGCAGACGGCAGGGCGGGTACTGCTCTAAGGACAAGGGCGATACTGAATCGTTCCGAGTCGAGAGGTACACTCCGCCTGGGACGATGCCTTAGTACGGGGGCGATCTTTGAGGGGGCTCGGGAAAGCGGACGGCAGGATGAAGGCGCCCCAGGATCTGGAGTTCACTCCGCCCGACGATGCGGTCTGGGAGATCGATTCCCTGCATTCGCCGCGGCCGCTGACCGCGATGGGCGAGAGCATCTTTTGCGAGCCCCAGACGGAAGGCTGGCGCTCGCTGGCAGAGCGTTACGGGATGTTGGTCAATGGGCCCGAGAGACGGACCGTGCATCGTTTCGGCTATACGACCTTGCGGGGGGCGATCGGCAGCGGCAAGCCATCGGGGCCACCGCGTCGCTGGCAGTTATGGCTGGCGCTGCGCCTGCATCCGGTCCTGCGAGCCCGCCGCGCCGCCGCGAACCGGGCTTGGAAGGGGCAGCTGTGGCGAGACGACCTCCGCCTCTGGGATACAGAGGCGAAGCCGCTGAACATCGCCCGGCACCGACAACTCCTCGCCCTCGAGCTCGAGTCGCTGACGGACGCGGAGCTCGCTACGCACATCGAGGAGTGCCACCTGCAGGCCTGCGACATGGCACGGCAGCATGCGTATTTCAACGGCGTCGCCTTCAATCCCCTGGGGGACTTTTTGGCGCACGTTCTAGACTGGACCGGCCTGGAAGGGCCGGAGGTGATCACCCTCTTTCAAGGCCTGTCTCCCCTCTCGTCGGGCTGGGTGCCTGAACTCGACGCGCTGGTGGAGGCGCTGCGGGACGACAGCGAGGCGCAGGAGATTTTGGGGTCGGAGAGGGGCGCCGGGGAAATGCTCAACGCGCTGCTAGCGCTCCCAGGCCCGGTGGGAGACGCAACGGCTGCGTACCGCGACGTGGTGGGCTATCGCGTCGTTGGCGGATACGACGTGGGCGATCCTTGCGCGATCGAATCGCCGGCGTTGCTGGTGGGAGCGATCCGGAAAGCCGTGGCCGGTGAAGCGCGAGTGCTCTCCCCGGACGCGAAGCGAGAGACGGCTGAATTGCGGTCGCGGGTGCCGGACCAGCATCGCGCCCAGTTCGACGAGCTTCTGGACTACGCCCGGCAAACGTTCCGGGTGCGGGACGAGCGGGCGCTGTACACCGATACGTGTGCGGTCGGGATTCTGCGGCGCGCTCTGTTGGCGGGGGGAGAGCGTTTGACGGAGCGGGGTCGTTTGCAATCGTCGGAGCATTTCGTGGAGGCAACGCTTGAGGAGGCAACCGCGCTGCTGCGAACCGGGGACGGACCGAGCGACGCAGAGCTTGCCGAACGCGAACGTTACCGTCTGAGCTATTCGTACTTGGACGCACCTGCCCGCTTGGGGCCAGAGCCTGGCGCCAGCGCACCCCTTGAATGGCTGCCGAACGATGGTCTACTCCGGGGGACGCGCGCGATGGTCGCGCTGCTGTCCAACTTGCTCGACCCGGCCGACACGGGTCTACATGAGGTGGGCGTGCGAGGAACGCCGGCCTCCGTCGG
>JAPUIR010000334.1 GCA_027296805.1 Chloroflexota bacterium
CTTCGGCGAGCTCGTTCATGACCGACTCGGAGGCGAACTCAGACGCGGGCGCGCCGGGCGCGCGGTAGGCTGCCGTCTTGGGCTTGTTGACGACGACATCGAAGCCATCGACGAGTTGGTGCTCGATCTCATAGGGCGCGAAGACGCACATCGCGCCCGCGCCCACGGCAGAGCCAGGATAGGCCCCGGCCTCAAAGGCGATGTAGGCCTCGGCGGCGGTGAGAGTGCCATCCTTCTTGGCACCCATCTTGACCCGCATGTAGCTCCCGGAGGTCGGCCCCGTCGCCTCGAAGACCGCCGTGCGATCCATCGTCAGCTGGACCGGCCTGCCCGTCTTCTTCGAGAGCAGGGCCGCGACGGGCTCCAGATAGATCGGGATCTTGCCGCCAAAGCCGCCGCCGATCTCCAGCGGAATGACTTTGACCTTGGCCACGGGGACACGCAGCAGCTCCGCCGTCGCGTCACGGACCGTGAACGAGCCCTGCGTGCTGGTCCAGATGGTCAGCTCGCCGTCCTGGTTCCACTGGGCCGTGCCGTTGTGGGGCTCGATGTAGCCCTGATGCACCATCGTCGTCTCGAACTCGCGCTCGATCACGACGTCGGCCTCTTCGAAGCCGGCCGCGACGTCGCCCTTCGTGAACTGGATGTGACTGGCGACGTTGGAGGCCTTGTCGGACTTCTCGCCGCCGATGTCGCTGGTGTGCAGGGAGTCGTGCAGAACAGGCGTCGTCTCGAGCATGGCGTCCCGCACGTTGAGGACCGGAGGCAGCTTTTCGTACTCGACGTCGATCAGCTCCAGCGCATCCTCGGCGATGTGGGCATCGGTAGCGGCGACGGCAGCGACGGCGTGGCCGGTGTAGAGCACCTTGTCGGACGCCATCACGTTGTCCATCAGCCAAAGCAGCTTCGCGTTGTCCTCGTCCAGCTTGTCGGGCGCGGCGGGGAAGTCGGCGTTGGTGATCACGGCTCGGACGCCGGGCAGCGCCTCCGCCTTGGAGGTGTCAATGGACTTGATGCGCGCGTGCGAGACGGGACTGCGCAGCACACGGCCAAACAGCATGCCGGATAGGGAGAGGTCGGCGCCGTACTGGGCGCGACCGGTCACTTTTTCGACACCGTCGGGCCGGACCGGCCGGGTTCCGACGACTTTGTATTTTTCGCCAGCAGCAACCACGATGACGCTCCTTTAGTCAGCCTTTGTGCTTGGATCAGCCCTTGTGCTAGGCAGTCATAGTTTCGGCGGCCTTCTGGACCGCCCGAATGATCTTGTCGTATCCGGTGCAGCGACACAAATTTCCGGCCAGCCAGAATCGGATCTCGTATTCGCTGGGGTTGGGGTTCTCCTCCAGTAGCGCCTTCGACGCGACCAGAAAGCCCGGCGTGCAGATGCCGCATTGCAGGGCGGCCTCTTCGAGGAAGGCTTGCTGCAGTGGGTGCAATTGGTCCCCCTGGGCAATCCCCTCGACCGTTTCCACCACGGATCCGTCTACCTCTCCCGCCATCACCAGACAGGAGTTCACCAGGCGCCCATCGAACATGACGCTGCAGGCGCCGCAGTTGCCGTTGTTGCAGCCTTCCTTGGAGCCGGTCAGGCCGATGCGATCGCGCAGGATCTCCAAGAGGCTGTCGCGCTCGCTAACCAAGGTCTCGGTCGGCTCGCCGTTGATGACGGCTTCGACGATGATTCGTTCGCTCATTGGAGACCCCCCTATACCCGGCCGGCGGCCGTGCGGATGACCCGCTCGGTGAGGACGGCCACCAGGTGCTTGCGTTGTTTGATGGAGCCGCGCATGTCATCGATCGGCGTGGCGGCCTCCCGCGCGGCGGCGGCAGCAGCGGCGATCGTCTCGTCGCTTAGCGGGTTGCCGTCCAGCGCGTCGCCCGCGGCGGGGACGTAGAGCGGTGTGGCGGCCACGGCGCCAATCGAGATCCGGGCGTTGCTCACGGTGCCCCCGTCGATCTGGAGGCTGCACGCCGCGTTGACCACCGCGATGTCCATCTCGTTGCGCGGGATGAAGCGCTCGAAGGCCGCGCCACTGTTGGGCTGGGGCGCCGGGAAGCGGATGGCGACCAACAGCTCGCCCCGCTCCAGCACGTTCGAGCCCGGGCCGGTGCAAAAGTCTTCCACTGCGACCTCGCGGCGGCCGTTCGGACCCGCGATCAGTGCGGAGCCCTGCAACACGATCTGCGTGGGGATGCTGTCGGCGGCGGGGCCGGAATTGCAGAGGTTTCCGCCGAACGAGGCCCGGCCCTGAATGGCCGTGCCACCGATCAGGGAGGCGGAATCGACGATGGCGGGATAGTCGGCGACGATGCGCTCGTCGTTGTAGAGCTTGTAGCAGGGCACCGCCGCGCCGATGGTGAGCCCCGCGTCATCGAAGCTGATCGACATGACTTCCGGGATGTGTTTCACGTCGACGAAGAGATCAACGTTGTGGGTGCGTTCTCGGGCGGTGACGATGAGGTCGGTGCCGCCCGCGAGAACGTAGGCATCGCGCCCGTTCTCTGAGAGCATCGCCACCGCTTCATCGAGTGTCGCCGCGCGCGCGTATTTCACAGGCTGCACGTGGTCGGTCCTCCTTGGCGGGTCCGACAGGGGGGGCCTGCGGACCGTTCCAGAGGATAAGCCGCGTCGCCACCTTCTGCACAGCCCGCCTGCTGTTCCGGCGGATACGCTCAGGCGACCTCCTCCGCCGGGACGGCGTCGCCGTCGCCGCTTGGGGCCGGGACGGAGCGCAAGATGATGAAGCCCAGGATCGCCGCGAGGATGCTGGCGAAGAGGATGCCGATCTTGGCTTCCTCGACGAGGATCGGATCGTCGTAGGCAAGGCCGGCGATGAAGATCGCGACGGTAAAGCCGATGCCGCCCAGCAGCGCCACTCCCCCCAGTTGAGGCCAGGTGATGATGCGCGGCTTAACGGCCCAGCCGAGGCGAACGGCGATGAAAGAGAAGAGGAGAATCCCCACCAACTTGCCCAGCAGCAGACCGCCCACCACGCCCCAGGCAACCCGCGAGGAGAGGGCGTCGTCGATCACGTCGCCCGAGAGTTCGATCCCGGCGTTGGCCAGGGCGAAGATCGGGATCACCACGAACGCGCTCCAGGGGGAGAGAAAGTGCTCCACACGCTCCAACGGGCTGGCCGATTCCCGGCTCAGTTCCTCCACTTCCCGCACGACCTGCCCGCCGATGCTTTCCCGGGCGCGCGGATTGGGCTCGGCCAGCGCCTCGCTCAGAGCGTCGAGGCGGGCATATATGGCGGGCGGGAGTTCTCGCAGCCGATAGATGGGCGAAACGGGCGTGAGCAGGCCCAGCACCACCCCGGCGATTGTCGGTTCGATGCCCGACTCGAAGGTGCACAGCCAGAGCCCCAGCGCCACCAAGACGTAGGCCGGAATGGAGCGGATGCCGATGCGCTGCATAACCAGGATGAGTCCCACGAATCCGAATGCGCTCGCCAGCCAACCCAGCGAGAGATCGTCCGCGTAAAACACGGCGATGATCATGATTCCGCCGATGTCGTCGGCGACGGCCAGCGCCAGCAGGAAGATCCGGAGTTGGAGGGGGATGCGTTTTCCCACGAGGGCAAGCACCCCCAAGGCGAAAGCGATATCCGTCGCGACGGGGATCCCCCACCCCGCACCGCCCCCGGAATTGAGGTTGAGCAACGTGAAGACGACGGCCGGGCCAACCATGCCACCCAGCGCGGCGAACACGGGCAAGGCCGCCGCTTTGCGGTCGGCCAGCTCGCCGTGCGTCGCTTCGCGTTTGATCTCCAGCCCCACGACGAAGAAGAAGATCACCATCAGGGCGTCGTTGACCCAGCCCTCGAGCGACTCCTCCAGAGTGATCACGTCGAAGTCGAAGGTGATCACCGTGCTCCAGAAGGCCTCGTAGGAGTGGGCATCGATGTTGACCCAGATCAACGCGACCAGCGCAAACAGCACGATGATGATCCCGCCGGCCGCCTCCACCCGCATGAAGCGGATGGTGGGCTGCACGACGAGACGCGGCAGACGCCCTTCACCGAGCCGCCAGGGCGGCTGGAAGATCTCGGGGGGAGGCGGTTCTTCGCTCATGGCTGCGGGGCGCGACGCTCCGCCTTGAATCCTCAGTGACAAGAAATTGGCTGGTGCGCCATCACCCTATCGAGCACACGTGTTCTGGTCACCACGGCAGCCGACAAACAGTCGGCCTGGACTGCGCGCCTTAGTCAGACGCTGAAGGGCCAGACGCTGAAGAGTCAGACGTTGAAGTAGGCCGCCTCGGGGTGAGCGGTGATGATGGCGGAGGTGGATTGCTCGGGATGAATCTGGAACTCCTCCGAGAGCACTACGCCGATTTCGTCGGGACGCAGCAACTCGAAGAGCAGGGCCTGATCCTCCAGGTTGGGGCAGGCGGGATAGCCAAAGGAGAAGCGCGCGCCGCGGTAGCGGCCCGCGAAGAGGTCTTGCGGCGTGGGACCGTCGTCGGCCGTGATGCCGAGGTCCTCCCGTACCCGCCGGTGCCAGAACTCCGCCAGCGCCTCCGCCATCTCCACGCCCATGCCATGCCAGTAGAGGTAGTCCTGATAGCTGTCGCCCTCGAAGAGGGCGTGGGTGTGCTCGCTGATGCGCGACCCCATCGTGACGACGTGGAAGGCGGCTACGTCCATCTCGCCGCTGGCGACCGGTCGGTAGTAGTCGGCCAGGCAGAGACTGCGCTTGCCTTGTTGGCGGGGGAAGCGGAAGCGCAGCCACTCGGTGCGCTGATCGTCGCGATAGACGATCAATTCGTCGCCCTCGGACTGCACGGGGAAGTAGCCGTAGACCAGCGCCGGTTCCAGGATGTGGCTTGCCAGGGCCTCGTCGAGGATTCGCCGCAAGGCCGGGCGCGCTTCCTCGTCGAGCACGGCCGCGAAAGCGTCGTCCGTCAGATCGCCCTTGCGATAGCCCCATTGCCCGCGGAACAGCGCCACCTCATTCAGGTAGCCCGCGATCTCCGGCAGCGACACCCCCGTCACCACACGACGCCCCCAGAAAGGCGGTGTCGCGATCTCGACGTCGGTGGCGATGGCGGAGCGCTGAGCCGTGGCAACTGCCTCAGCGGAGGACGCGGGCCCCGCACGGTCGCGCGCGGCGGTTCGATGTTGGCCCTCGGGCTCGCGACCATCGGCGATGGCCGTCATGATCGCCAAGCCTTCGAAGGCGTCCTGCCCGTAATAGACATCGCCCTCGAAGCTGTCGCGTAGATTCTGCTCG
>JAPUIR010000335.1 GCA_027296805.1 Chloroflexota bacterium
AACTGACGCCGACGCGCAAACTGACGCCGACGCGCAAACCGACGCCGACGCGCAAACTGACGCCGAAGCAGGAGCACTTCGCTCAGGCCTACGTCGCCACGGGCAACGCGTCCGAGGCCTACCGCCAGGCGCGAGGCCATCACGGCTCTCTACTGACCACGCGGCGGATCCTTGCTGCCGTCGACCAGGCCAAGTCAGGCCCAACTTAATTCCATGCGCTGGCACCGCCAAGCACGGCAGATCTACGAACTTCCGGCCACGAGACTGGAGAGCAAGATCGCAGGGGGCCTTTGCGCGCTCAGGCAGATTCGGGCGCGCCTCAGCACTGAGGTGCATGAGATCCCGGTCCCCGCGACGTTGTAACGCGCGCGCCAACTGGGGACACGTCTCGGGAGGCGGGTTGGTGGGCCCTCCGGGATTCGAACCCAGGACCGACGGATTAAAAGTCCGCTGCTCCGATCCCGGAGGCAGCTCCGCCCGAGCACACGGGCGGAACAGTCCTGGAGACCGACGGACTGCATCTCAGAAGGTCCGGCCCTTCCTTGCGCAGAGGGCGCGAGAGCGAGCTCGGATTCATCGGTTCGCCGAGTTCCGTCTCCGGGCGATGCAGGTGGCGCGGCCTAGTCCCCGGCGTCTGCTGTCGCGGCCGCCCGCGTCTGGTGCGAGACCAACTCCGCGTACAACCCCGGCGTCCCGACGAGTTCCTCGTGAGTCCCCGCCTCCACGATTTGCCCGCGATCCAACACGACGATGAGGTCCGCATCGCGCACCGTCGAGAGTCGGTGCGCGATGACCAGCGTGGTCCGGTCCCGCATCAGCTCGTCCAGCGCCTCGTGCACGAGCCGCTCGGTGCCCCCGTCGAGGTGAGATGTCGCCTCATCCAGGATCAGCAGCGGTGCGTCCTTCAGCAGCGCCCGACCGATCGCCACCCGTTGCCGCTGGCCGCCCGACAGTTGCGCGCCGCGCTCGCCGACCACGGTGTCAAGCCCCTCAGGCAACGACTCGACGAACTCCGCCAGTCCCGCCCGGGCGATCGCTTCCACGATCTCTTCATCCGAAGCGTCAGGCTGCGCCACCAACAGGTTCTCGCGAATCGACGCGTTGAAGAGGTAGGTATCCTGCGCCACTAGCGCGATCCGCTCGCGCATCTCTTCCAGGCGGTACGTGCGTAGGTCGTCCCCGTCCAGGTGCAGCGCGCCTGAGACGGGATCCCAGAAGCGCAACAACAGATGCGCCGCCGTGGTCTTGCCCGCCCCAGACGGACCGACCAGCGCTACCGTCGCCCCGGGCGCCAGGTCGAACGACACGCCCTCCAGCGCCGGCCGGTTCGCGTGGTCGTAGCGGAAGTCCACGGCCTTCAGGTCGGCCGTCGCCGCCGCTGGCACGCGCGGAGCCGCCCCGGGCCCGTCCGCCACCACAGGGACCTCGTTGTGAACGGCCGCGAGCCGTCGCGTCGCGCCCAGGGTGTCGCCCAGCCGGCGCCCAATCATCGCCATTTCGGCGATCGGCAGGAACGCCCCCATCGCCAGCAGCGTGAGTAGTGGCACATCCGTCGCCGCCAGCTTGCCGTCGCTTGCCAGCAGGCCGCCGATGGTCAGCACCGTCAGCCCCCCGAGCCCCCCACTAGGGCCTCGACCAGCACGCGCTGTGTCGTGATCTGGCGGTTGAAGGCGAGGCGTAGTGGGATGTAGTCCGCGATCAGAGCGTCGAACTCCGCACGCCGGGCATCCTCCCGCTGAAACGCCACCACCTCGCGTAGCCCCTGCAGCGTGTCGACGGCGTGCGCGTTCAAGCGTCCGAGCTGATCGCGCGATCGGGAGCCGATCCGGTCGATTGCCTCCCGTGTCAGGAACGGCGTAGCCGCCCCCAGTGCCAGGAACGGCGCGAGGCCGAGCGCCAGCTCCCAGCGGAACAGGGCGAGCGTGATCAAGATCCCGCCCGGGACGACGACCGAGACGAACGCGTTCGCGATCGTATGCGCGAAGAAGTACTCCACCGTCTCCACGTCTTGGGTCGCCATCGACACCAGGTCCCCCGTCCGCCGCCGCGTCAGGTAAGCCGGCGCTAGGCTGTCCAACTGCCGGAACAGCGCGATCCGCATCTGGGACAGCAGCCGGAACGCCATGTCGTGAGCGACCCAGTTCTCGAGCCAGGTGAACACTGCGGTCGCCACCGCCACCGAGAGCAGCAGCGCCATCAGCGGACCGATCGCGTCACCGTCCTTCACGTTCGCCACCATCAGCGCGCCCACCGCCGCCACCGCGATCAACCCCACGAAGCGCGCCACCCCCGCCACGAATGTCGCCACCACCTTGGGCCACTCCGGCGCCGCCTGCGCCAACAGTCGCCGCGCCGTCTCGCCCCAACCCATCCCCTCGGCTCGCACGATCGCGTCCGTCGGCGCCGTGTCCACTTCCCCCGCGATCGCCGACGGATACGCCCCCCGATCCTTCGGCATCGACTCCAATATCTCCGCGATCGGCGGCTCCGCGGCTCCCGGCTCCGCCTGCGAGGCCATCAAGTCTGTGTACACCCCGCCTTGGGCGATTAACGCCGTGTGCGGGCCGGATTCCACGAGTTCGCCTTCGTTCAGCACCAGGATCGTGTCGCAGTCGATCACGCTCGACAGCCGGTGGGCCATGATCAGCGTGGTCCGGCCTGCCATCAGGCGGTCCAGCGCCTCCTGGATCGTCGCTTCATTACGGACGTCCACGCTCGAGAGCGCCTCGTCGAGCACCAGGATCGGTGTGTCGCGCAAGAGTGCCCGAGCGATCGCGACTCGCTGGCGCTCGCCGCCGGAGAGACGCTGGCCGCGCTCGCCGATCACGGTCTCGTAGCCCGCCGGCATCTGTGAGATGAAGTCGTGCGCGTTCGCGGCCCCCGCCGCGGCCTCCAGCTGTGCTTGACTCGCCTGCTCGTTCCCGAACCGCAGGTTCTCCGCCACGGTCCCGTGGAAGAGATAGGTGTCCTGCGCCACCACCGACATCTGTCCCCGAATCTGCGCGAACGACAGCTCCCGCAGATCCCTTCCACCCAGCAGGATCCGTCCGCGGTCGGGGTCGTACAGCCGCTGCAGCAGCCACATCAAGGTCGATTTCCCCGCGCCACTGCGGCCCACCAGGCCCACCCGCTGCCCCGAGTGCACTTCGAAGCTGACGTCCTTCAACGCCGCCCGCCGGCCTCCCGGGTAGGCGAACGTCACCCGATCGAACGTCAGCGACGCCTCCAGAGCGTCCCCCTCCGGGGCGGGCGCCACGTCCTCCACGATCGGCTTCGCGTCCAGGACATCCCACACCCCTTGCGCCGCCGCGATCCCCATCAGCCCCTGGTGAAAGAGCTGGCTGAGCTCCCGCAGGGGCCGGAACACCTCGACGCCCAGCAGTAGGATCACCAACAGCACCGTCAGCGACATGTCACCGTCCTCGACGCGCGCCGCCCCCACCGACAACGCCGCCGCCGCCCCCACTGCGATGGCCAGGATCGTGATCCCCTGCGTGAACGCGTTCGAGACCAGGACGCCCATGCTGGAGCGGAACACCTCGTGCGCCCGCCGCTCCAAGGCCTCGCTGCGCGCCTTGCTTTGGCCGAAGGCCTTCAGTGTGGCCAGCCCCTGAATCGAGTCGAGGAAGTCCGCCCCGAAGCTGCCGTACGCATCCCGCCGGCGTCGGCTCGCGGCCGCATTCCAGCGATGCAGCAGCGACGGCAACGCCAGCGTCACCAGGGCGAAGCCCAGGTAGATCGCGGCCACGGGCAGGTCCAGGAACGCCATAAAGATGAAGACACCGATGGGCGCCAGGGCCGCCACGAAGAACTGCGGCAGGTACTGACCAAAGAACGTCTCTAAGGAATCGACGCCCTCAACCAGCGAGATCGAAACGTCGCCCGTGCGCTTTCGATTGAAGTAAGCCGGCCCCAGCGCGAGCACCCGGCGCAGCAGCCGCCGCCGCACGGTGCGCTGCACCCGCGCCGAAGTCGTGTAGGCGACCGATTCCTTCGCGTACTGCAGCAGCGCTCGCGCAACGGAGATCGCCGCCACCACGGCGATCTCCGGAACCAGATCGCCGATCGATTCGCCTTCGAAGACCTGCGCCGTCATCCAGCCCAGGAGCGCGAGCCGCGCGACCCCCGTCGCCGCCGTCGCCAGCCCGAGGGCGACGGCCAGAGCGATTTGGAGTCGCGCTCCAACCGTGTAGCTCCACAGGCGCAAGCTGAAGTACATCACGCTCCTGATCGAACCTTGAGCAGGGCCGCGCCCTCACGTCGGGAGGCGGTTCTTCTCTGTCTCGCAATCCTACCGACGGCGGAGCATCCGTCGCCGCTCGATCGCGATCGGTTCGCTTAGTAAGCGGTCGTGATCGAGTATTCGTGCCGCACAGCTCAACCCCGGCGTTGGCCCCGGCCGCAAGTGGGTCGCCTCACGGATGCCGATCACCCGCCGCGTTGCGCGATCGCCCAGCCTCCGTCGGCGTACTTCGGCACCCATGGGCCAATCTCGAGCGCGCGAGACGAACTCGCGTTGCCCTGCAAGCCGCGCGCGTAAACGCCCTGGAGGATGCTTGCCATGCGGAAATGCGCGAAGGCGACGTAGAAATGCCAGGCGTGGACCTGCCCACGCCCGCTGTGCCGACAATACTCGGTCAGGAACTCCTCCTCGTTCGGGATCCCAAGCGCGTCGACATCAACATCGTGAAGTGTCTCCGCCCACGGGGAATCGTTGTGATAGGCGAGGCAGAACCAGGCGACGTCGGCCAGGGGATGCCCGATGGTCGAGAGCTCCCAGTCGAGCAGTGCCACAACCCGAGGCTCCGTGGGGTCGAGCATCATGTTTTCGAGGCGCGCGTCGCCGTGGGCGATCGAGGTCGCGTCATCCGTGGGGACGTTGTCGGCGAGCCACGTAGCCAGACGGTCCATCGACTGGATGTCTTCCGTTCGGGCGGCCTCGTACTGTCGCGTCCAGAGGCCTACCTGCCGCTCGAAATACTGATCTGGGCGGCCGAAGTCGCCCAGTCCCGCCGCTTGGTGATCGACCGCGTGGAGCGCCGCGAGCACGCGCGCGGCGTCACGGTAGACCGCGCCGCGATCGGCGAGACTGAGGTCGGTGAGGCGGGGCGAGCGGTAGAGGCGCCCTTGGACGTACTCCATGACGAAGAACGCAGTCCCGATCACGGACGGGTCGTCGCAGAGCACGTGCGTCTGGGGGACCGGCACTGCGCTGTCGCGGAGGGCTGTGATGATCCGGTGCTCACGGTCCACCCGGTGCGCGCCGCGCAGAAGCTCGCCCGGCGGCTGCTTGCGTAGCACGTACTGCGCGGCCGGTGTCTCCAGCAGATACGTGGGGTTCGATTGTCCCCCTTCGAACTGGCGAACGCGCAGCGGCCCGCCCCCGAAGCCGGGCAGCTGCGCCTCCAGGTAGGCGAGCAGGGCCGCTTCATCGAAGCGGTGGGCGTCGCGGACGTCGACGAGTTCTTCGTCGCTGCTCATTGGTGCTTGCGGAGCTCCAGCTTGGCCACGGCCTCGAGGTGCACCTGATCAGGTCCGTCGGCGATGCGCAAGGTCCGCTGGGCGGCCCACGCAGCGGCCAGCCAGGTGTCGCCGCTGACTCCCATCCCGCCGTGGACCTGGATCGCACGGTCGAGCACATTGAGCGCGACGTTGGGCGCCACGATCTTGATCGCGGCGATCTCCCTGCGCGCTCCCTTGTTTCCCACCGTGTCCATCGCGTGGGCCGCATGCAGGGTGTACAGGCGCGCCTGGTCGATCTCCAGCCGTGACCTGGCGATGTCCTCGCGCAGCGATCCCATTTCGGCCAGCGGACGCCCGAAGGCCACACGCGAGAGCGCCCGTTCGCACATCAGATCGAGCGCCCGCTCCGCAATCCCGACGCTGCGCATGCAGTGATGAATCCTCCCGGGACCCAGGCGGCCCTGCGCGATCTCGAAGCCGCGCCCCTCGCCGAGGATCATGTTCGCGGCCGGCAGCCGCACGTTGTCGAATTCGATTTCCGCGTGGCCATGTGGCGCGTCGTCGTAGCCGAACACGGTGAGCAGCCTCTTGATCTTGACCCCCTCGGCTTCGCGCGGGACAAGGATCATGGCCTGCTGTTGGTGGCGCGGGGCATCCGGATTGGTCTTGCCCATGAAGATGAAGACCTTGCAGCGCGGGTCACCCGCGCCGGACGACCACCACTTGCGCCCGTTGAGCACGTACTCGTCACCGTCGCGGACGATGCTCGCCTGCACGTTGGTGGCGTCGGACGAGGCCACGTCCGGCTCCGTCATGCAGAACGCGGAGCGGATTTCGCCGTTCAACAGCGGCCTCAGCCACTGCGCCTTCTGTTCCTCACTGCCGTAACGAGCCAGCACCTCCATGTTCCCCGTGTCTGGCGCAGAGCAGTTGAAGATCTCGGGGGCCATTGGAGAGCGCCCCATCTCCTCGCAGATGTGGGCGTACTCGAAGTTGGTGAGGCCGGCGCCGTCTTCGCTCTCCGGCAGGAAGAGGTTCCAGAGCCCTTCCGATCTGGCTTGCGCCTTCAGCTGCTCGACAAGGGGGATCGGCTGCCAGCGGTCACCCTCTGCGATTTGGTCCAGAAACGTCGTCTCGTTCGGGTAGATCTGGGCGTCCATGAAGTTCCGGACGCGCTCGCGATAGTCCTGCGCCCGATCTGAGAGGTCCGCTTGCATCCGAACGCCCTTTCCCTCCCGGCCCGCGGCCGGCTTATCCGCGGCATGGTACCCCCGCGTCGCCGGCAGGAGTGCGCTTCGAGGCGTCTTGGGGGGTGGGGTCGAGGCTTCCTTTTGGGGCGACAGGGGCGGTCATAGGATGTCCTCCAGCCGAGATGGCAGCTGTGGAGCACGGATATGGCGTCGGACGCGGAACCCAGCGAACCGACGAGCCTGAGCGCGCTCCTCTTGTGGACGCCGTCCACCGCAACCGGCCCAAATCTTCTGGCGGTCGCCGTCGTCAGATGTCGACCTGGCACCCGGTCAGACTTTCGTGAGCGGCATGTTCACAGGGGAGCAAGACGCCTTACTCTCTGCTCTTGGCGGATCGGTGAAGCTCAGGAGAGAGTGCCCACGTGGCGAAGAAGCTCGACGGTAAGGTCGCGATCATCACCGGCGGCAACAGCGGAATCGGCGCCAGCACCGCGCACCGCTTCGCGCAGGAGGGCGCCAGAGTCATCCTCATGGCCCGGCGGGCGGGGGAAGGCAAGGCGGTGGAGCAGGCCATCCGCGACGGCGGCGGCGAAGCGTCGTTCATCGCGTGCGACGTGGGCGACGAGGGCTCGGTCACCGCTGCTGTCGACCAGGCCGCTCAGACCTACGGGGCGGTGCACCTGCTGTTCAACAACGCCGGCGGCGGGGCTGGCAGTCACTTCCCCGACGAGCCGACCGACGAGTGGAATCGCGTGATCGGCGTCAACCTGACCGGCACGTTCCTCGTGAGCCGCGCGGTCTGGCCGCACCTGGTTGAGGCGGGGGGTGGGGCGGTGGTGAACATGTCATCGCTGGCGGCGCAACGTGGGTTCAGCCCCCGCATGCTCGAGGAGTTCGGCGCGACCTCCTCGTCGTACTACGCCGCCAAGGCCGGCGTCGACGCGCTGACGCGCTACATGGCCGGCGTCGGCGGGCTGCACAACATCCGCGTCAACTGCGTGCGCCCGGGGCAGATCATCACGCCCGGCGCGACCGGCGGGACGTTCGACGACCCCGACGGCGGCCACCACGTCTTCGAGAAGATGTTCAACCATGCGCAAATCGTGAAGGGACCGGGCCTGCCGGAAGATGTCGCGAACCTGGTGCTCTTTCTCTCCTGCGACGACTCCCGCTTCATTACCGGTGAGATCATCAACATCGATGGGGGCGTCGCGGCCAAGATCTAACTGGCAAGCGACCAAGGCACGTCGCGACCGCGGATTATCGCCCGCTCGTCGAACGCGACGACACCTCTTCCATGGCACTTCGTGGGGTGGTCATGCGTATCCTCTCCTTGCTGGTGCGGGGAGCCTACTTTCGTCCAGACACAATGTTGTCATCGTGCTTGCGTTACAGCGTCGCGGGGACCGGGATCTCACGCGGCGGCTGGAGCCCGAGCGCTTGCGCGCTGGCGTTTATCCGACCGAGACCGATCAGCGCCTCCGACAACTCCGAATCTGACAGCGGCTTCAGGAAAGACTCGATGAATGCACGGGATGCGGCCGTGAACTCGTTGATCAACCGCTCGCCGGTCGTGGAGAGGACGTTCCGCACGATCCGACGGTCGTCCGGGTCGGCCCGGCGTTCGACCAGCTCTTGCTTCACCAGCCGGTCGACGATCCCCGTCACCGTCGACGGTCGCACGCTCAGCCGCTCCGCCAGGTTCCCCGCCGTCATGCCCGGGTCGCCGTTCAGAATGAACAGCACCCGCAACTGAGACATCGTCAGCTCCCGGTCCTCCCAGGCCGCCAGCCGGGCCGGATCGGCCAGGACGGCCGCGTAGCGGTACTCGATGAAGACCCGCTCGAGCAGCTCGGAACGACGTTGGTCGACCATGCTCGTGACTTCCAATCAGCCTTGAATTGAACGTCGCCTAGCCCAGCTTTTCCGCGAGGGTCGCGTACTCGTCGAGCAAGGGCAGAACCTCCTCGGCAGGCGCGGGCGGCACCATGAAGATCAAGCGTTGGAAGCCCAGATCGATCGCCTCGCTGCAGTTCGCTTCATCGTTCTGCGCGCCGAAGAGGGAGAGGTCCAGCTCACCGAAGTCGCGCTCGGCGCGATCGCAGGCCGCCCGTAATTGCTCCAG
>JAPUIR010000336.1 GCA_027296805.1 Chloroflexota bacterium
GAGCCTTTCTGGCTTGAGCGCGCTCGGGCGCGAAGCCCGACGTAGGGTGTGGGACGAGAGGGATGATGCATGACCACAAGCGACGCACAGCCGGGAGATCGGGTCATCTGGGTCGGCGGCCGGCGGAACCGCGACGGGTTCCTCCGCTTCCTCGCTGAACCTGAACAGCACTGGCGCGAGCGGCTGGCCCAAGAGATGAACGAGGCGTGCGACGAGATGGCGAGCCAGGGCCTGCGCCTCGCGAGCATCGTGCCCGTGGCGAGTTCCCGCGAATTCACCGGTGGCTGGACCGAGGGCGCCTGGCTCCACTTCGCGACCCGCTAGGCCTCCCCATCTACTTGACGGGAATCTGCGTTCCAGTCACCAACACGGGAGCGGTCCCTCGCGGCCTTGCGCCGAGACGGCGGCCCCCCGCCAACCCCGTCCTTCCCTGCATTGCGCTACGCCGGAAGCGGCACGCTCTGCCAGGCGGCGACCCGCCAATTGCCGGCAACGGTCACGAGCGTGGTAGTGAAACGGACGTCCAGTTGCACGGTGTCCCCACTCGCCAAGGCGGCCGAGATGTGCGCGATGCCCGTCACGATCGCCGCCCCTTCGTAGACCCGCTCGTCGACCCCGTCGGTTTCGATGGCGGTGTAGCGGCGACCCGCGTCGAAGGCGGCGAGGACCTCATCCCGTGTCTCGAACAACCCGTTGGAGTGGGTGTAGACGAGGTCTTCGGTCGTGCAGGACGTCCAGCCCGCGATGTCGCCAGCGACGGCACAGGCAGTCCACTGGTGAAAGACATCGGTCGGAGTGATCGTGGCCATGGTGTGTGCCCTCCAGCGGGCGGAGGCTACCGCGCCAACGTCGCTGACGCCAAAACATGGGTGATTGGCCTACTGCTCCCAACCCCCCTACCGAAACGCCGGAATCACAGGCGCTCCTCCGATTGCCCCCCAGGATCGGTCACCCCACAGGGCTGGCCGCCTTCGACCAGCCCCACATGGATGCTCCGCTCGACGCGGCCCCAGCCGACGCTTACTGCCCCGCGGCCGCCCTCGCACCGCTCAGAATGGCAACTGTCGCTTCCGTCCAAGGCGTCGCCTCTTCGATGTCCTGCGTGAACAGCGGGAAGAACGGCGTCGTGGCTGCGATCGCCCCCTCCTTCGATGCGGCCTCCACGATCGCGTACCCCGAGATGCCGCTCGTAAAGCTGATCTCGCTGAAGGTGCCGTCGGCAATCCCCGCCGTGCCGGCCTCGATGACCCCTTCCCACAGCGCAAGCACCGCCGCCGGGTCGATCGGCCACGCTGCGGGATTCGCCTGGTATCGGATGATGTATTTCGCCACGTCTGCTCCATTCAGCTTGTCGGCGAACGGCTCGCCGTCGCGGCACAATAGAGCAACGGACCGATCAAATTCACTCCTGAAGCATCCCTGACTACCCCCCAACCCCCTAGCGAAGCGCCGGAATCACCGCCTCCGCGATCAGCCGCGTGTTTTCCGCCACGTAGTCCGACGGACAGCCTTGCGCGAAAAAGATCGACCGCGCCCCCGCATCGATGTACTCCTGCGCCCGCGCGATGCAGTCCTCCGGCGTCCCCGACAGCGTGTACTTCTCCACCAGCTCCGAGAAGTCCTGGTTGTACTGCTTGCTCAACTGCTCGTTCGCCAGCTCCAGCGCCGTCGCACGATCTGTGTGCACGCACGTAAAGATGAACAGCCCACCGCGCACCGTCCCTGCGGGACGACCGGCCTCCGCCGTGAACCCCGCGATTTTCTCCATGCTTTCCGCCAGCATCGAAGGCGTGTACATGTAGGGCATCCAGCCCTCGGCGTAGCGCGCCGCCCGCTTCATCGCCGCGTCCCGTCGCCCCGCCACCCAGAACGGCATGCGCGGCTTCTGGATCGGATGCGGCTGGATCGTCACCCCGTTCAGCGTGGTGAAGCGTCCCTCGAAGTGCACGTCCTCCTCGGTCAGCAGCTTGTCGATCACCTCCAGCGCCTCGTTCGTCCGCGCCCCGCGCTCGTTGACCGGCACGCCCACCGCCTCGAACTCCGGCGCGTATTCGCCGCCCACGCCGATCCCGAAGTGGAAGCGCCCGTCCGACACCACATCGAGCACCGCGATCTGCTTCGCCAGCAGCGCCGGGGCGTAGAGCGGCACCAACACGATCCCGCTCAGCAGTTTGATCCGCTCCGTCGCGCCTGCCGCCGCCGCTAGCGACACCATGTTGTTCGCCGTCGGGCCGTGGAACGCGATGTGCTCGCCCGTCAGCAGATAGTCGTAGCCCAGCGCCTCCGCGCCGCGCGCCTCGTCCTTCGCGTCGTGCAACAGCCGCAGCGAAATCCCGAACTCGAGCTCCTCGCTCACAGGCGCTCCCTACTCGTCCCGGATCGACGCGGCGATCTTCTCACCGATCATGATGCAGGTCAGATTCGTGTTCGCGCGCGTAATGTTCGGCATGATCGACGCGTCCGCCACCCGCAGCCCGTCCACGCCGTGCACCCGTCCGTACTGGTCCACGACGGCCTCCGGGTCGTCCGCCGGCCCCATCCTCGCCGTTCCCACCGGATGGAAGATCTGGATCGCGGTGTCCCACACGTACTGATCGAGCGCCTCATCGTCGTCGATCGTCTCTTGATCGAGCACAAGAATGTGGTCGACGTGCTCCATCACCGCCGGCGAATGCGTCACCTCCCAGGCGATGCGCATCCCTTCGCGCATCCGGCGCTTGTCTGCCTCGGTGTCGAGGAAGTTCAGCTCGATCCCCGGCGCCTCCGACGGGTCCATCGATTCCACACGCAGACGCCCGCGCGACTCGGGACGCTGCAGCCCCGGGAACACCCCGAACGCCACCTCAATGCCGAAGTTCTCCATCAACTCCGGCAGGTAGCGCAGATGTTCAAGATGGAACAAATAGATATGCGCGGTCTTGCGGCGGGGATGGGGAACAGAGGGCTTGGGGGGGCGGTAGGGGGGTTAGC
>JAPUIR010000337.1 GCA_027296805.1 Chloroflexota bacterium
CAACCGCTGCGTCTCAGGCCGGGGCTCAGACCCAGGCCGGCGTCGCGCCCCAGCGGTCGAGGGAGGTCACCTCGTTGAGCGGTTTGCGGTTGAGGGGGCCGAAACGGCCACGGGGGTAGCCGAGGGGCACGCAGTAGACGACTTGCACGGCGTCCGGGATCTCAAGCAGGGTGTGGACCCGCTCGTCGACGTCGGCGTGCAGGGTCGTGATCGTGCCGCCGATGCCAAGCGCGCGCGCGGCGAGCAGCAGGTTCTCCGTGGCGGGGATGACCGACGCCAGCGCCGGCGCGCCCTGGGCCAGGGCGCAGACCAGGATCAGCACCGGCGCGTCCCCGATCTCGTCGGCCAGGCGCATGGCGGAGCGGGCGATGGTGTCGGTTTCGGGGATGTCCTCGGGGCCGTGGATGCCCTGATCCCGGCGTTTCGCCCACCAAGCTTCGCGGTAGAGCGCGCCCAGCTCGCGACGCTGGCCCGCGTCCTGCACGACCAGGAAGTGCCAGGGCTGAACGTTGCCGCCCGAAGGGGCCTGCGTCGCGGCGAGGAGGATGTCGTGCAGGTCCCGGTCGCTGATCGGATCGGGACGCAACCGGCGGATGGCGCGCATGGAGAACACGGCCTCGCCGAGGGTCATCGTCAGTCGATCAGGGGTGCTGGGGTCGGGGCTGTCGGACATGGGCGTCTCCTGACCTGGTGCGGGCCTGTGCCCGCGGATCTGTAGGGCCTAGCGGGCGTCGAGGCGGTAGACCCGCAGCGCGGTGTCGTGAAACAGCGCCGCGCGGTCGTCGGCGGAGAAGTCGCTCGTGAGCTTCTTGAACTGATTCCAGAGCACCGTGTAGCTGCAGGACATCTTCTCGACGGGGAAGTTGCTCTCGAACATGCAGCGGTCGGGTCCGAACTGCTCGATCATGTGCAGGTACCACTCGCGGTTGGCCTCCAGCAGCTCGTCCGACGAGGGCGCACGCGGGCGCTGGTGCCAGCCCAGACCGTTGATCGGCATCTGAATGCCACCCACCTTGGCGACGACGTTGGGGCAGGTCGCGAGTTCGGCGATGTCCTGCTTCCACTGCGAAAGGATCTCGTCCCGCTTGCCGGCATACGGCCCGATCCCGAGCGGGCCACCGAGGTGGTTAAAGATCACCGTGATGTCCGGAAAGGCGCGGGCGAGATCGGTCAGTTGGGGGATCTGGGGATGGTAAAGCCAGGCGTCAAAACTGAGGTCGTAGGCCTGGAGACGGGCGTAGCCCTGGCGGAAGCTGGGATCCGCCAGGAGCCCCTGGGTCGGATCGGTGTGGGAATTGCGCACGTCGTCGCTGGCGTCCCAGCCGGCGGCGTGGCGGATGCCGCGAAAGCCAGCGGGGCTGGCCGCGATGTGCGCCTCCAGCGTCTCGGAGACTGCGTCGCCAAGGCTGAAGTCGGCGCGAGCGACGATTCCCGTGCAGGCACGGAGATCCCCGTACTGCCCGCTCGCGCTCTGGGCGGCGATACCTTGGACGAACTCCGTCTCACCGACCATGCGCAGAATCTCGGGGCCATCCGCGCGGTACATGGAGGCACATTCGACGAAGACCGTCTGGCGCACGTTGTGGCCGGCCAGGTCATCGACGAGGTCATCGAGCAGGTAGCGGTTGCCGTCGCGATCCCAGAGGTGGTGATGCGGATCGATGATGGGCAGCTCTGGCTCCAGCACCGGCTCGATCGTCGTCGCCAGCCAGTCCGAGTCGGTCACCATCAGCGTTCTCCTTGTGCACGTCCTCGGGCGTCGAGGGGCACGGTCCCCAGATGCCAGTCAGCGAACGCCGCGCAGTCTAGCCGAGCGCTGGCGCCACCAGGCCCCCCGTGGGATGCTCCGCAGCCAGCCAAGGAGCCCCTCATGATCCCAGCCGACGCCACCTTCGACGGTACGTTCCCCTTCGCGCCGCACTTCAGCGACGCCCCCGGCTTCCGCATGCACTACGTCGACGAGGGCGCCGGCGAGCCGATCGTGTTGCTGCATGGAGAGCCAACCTGGGGCTATCTCTACCGCAATTTCATTCCGCCGCTGGCTGAGTCGAACCGAGTGATCGTGCCCGACCACATGGGCTTCGGGAAGAGCGCGACGCCGCAGGATCGGGAGTACACCCTACGCACGCACGTCGAGAATCTGGCCGCGCTGATCGAGGAGCTGGACCTGCACGACATTACCTTCGTGATCCAGGATTGGGGCGGCCCGATCGGCGGCTGCTACACGGCCCTCCACCCGGAACGGGTCAAGCGCCTCTGCCTCCTGAACACCATTGTGCCGCTGGTGGCGCCCCCGCCCCTGCCCGACGAGCCCGAGCGCACACCGTGGTTCGAGTGGATCGGCGCCGGCTTGGAGGACGGCACGGTGGAGGCGGTGCTGGGCAACTTGGGCAGCACGGTGCTGAGCGTGATGAAGATCATCGGCTTCGAGAACAGTGCCGTGGTCGATCAGACTTGGATCGAGGCCTACTCCGCTCCCTTCGGCTCGCGCGAGGAGTGCGAGGGGGCGATCGAGTTCCCGATCGACGCCATTCAGCAGCGCGCCGGGCCCTTCATGCTGGAGTGCGCCGCCAACGCGGAGGCGGTGCGGGCCAAGCCGGCCATGCTGGTGGAGGGGATGCGAGATCGGGCGATCTACCCGCCTCGCGCGATCAGCCTGTTCGAGGCGATGTGGCCGAAGGGTCCGATCACGTTGCTGGAGCAGGCCGGACACTTCTGCCAGGAGGACGCGCCGGAGATCATCGTGCCGCTGATCCGGCAGTTCGTCCGCACGACCTGAGGCGGCTCCGCCGCCCGCTACTTGGCCGCGGTCACGCCCTCGTCGTGGAATCGCTCCAGGTCGGACCATTCGTAACCGAGATCGAGCAGGATCTCTTCGGTGTTCTGGCCCAGCTCGGGCGCGATCCCCTGCACCGCGGGCGGCGTTTCGTTCATCGCGAC
>JAPUIR010000338.1 GCA_027296805.1 Chloroflexota bacterium
GTATTGCGCGAGTTCGTTTAACACGTCCTGGCCGAAGGTGCGGCAGACGATCGCGTCGCAGTAGCGGCTGAGCACGCGGGCCACGTCCTTGGCGGGCTCCCGTTCGCCCATGCCGACCTCCGGGGGCGAGAGGTAGAGCCCGTCGGCGCCGAGGCGGCGGACAGCGCGTTCGAACGAGACGCGGGTGCGGAGGGAGGGCTTCTCGAAGACCATGGCGACGGACTGGCCGCTGAGGGCGCCTTGGTAGGGTTGGTCGCCCGACTTCTGGGCCTGCGCGATGTCCAGGATGTCTCGGACCTCCTCGATGGAGAGATCGGCAATGGTCAGCAGATCGTGCCCGCGCATTCGCTCGCACTCCTCGGTTGGCGGCGTCGAGCGCCCACTATAGGCAGACGGCCTCGTTTGCCATACCTTGCCGCGCGCGGGTGGGGGCCGTTTGGCCAGTCCGGCTGTTACAGCCAGATGGTGAGGCGGGCAAGATGGGGTGGGTGCGCGCGCCCGTGTGGTGGCCGGTCCTCGCGATCGGCGTGTTCGTGGCGGCCGGCGTCGTGGTGCTGATGCTGCGCCCGGACGCGGGACCGTCTGTGATCCTGATCGAGAGTGCGGGAGAGCGTGCAACGCCGATCGCGCCGAGCGCCAGCCCGACGCCGACCGTCGATCTGAATCGGGCCTCACGGGCGGAGCTGATGGCGTTGCCAGGGATTGGCGAGGGGCGTGCGGAGGCGATTCTCGCGGCACGGGATCTGCGAGCGTTCGAGTCGCTGCGGGACGTGGCGGAGCGCGGGATCCTGTCCGTCGATGTGTTGCAGCGGCTGGCAGGGTGGGTGGGGGTGCGCCCGTGACGGCACCGTTTTCGATCCTGTCGCTGGCGTTCTTGGCCGGCGTGGCGCTCGGGCTCGCGACGGATGCGATGGGTTGGTACGGACTGGCCGTGGCTCTCGTGGCGTTGGCGGGGTCGGCGGCGATCTTGAGGGGAGGCCGGTCTCGGCGGGCGATGGGGGTGCTAGTGCCGCTCGTGTTCGCGCTGGGGCTGGTCCATGGCGAGGGCGGCGATCCGAGGCTGGACGAGATCGCGCTCCTCGACGGGCAGGCGGTGATGCTCACGGGGGTTGTGGTCGCGGATCCTCTGGACGCGGGCGCGGGAGAGGATATCCGTGTCGTTGTGGAGCAGGTTGGGGTCGGGAGCGAGAGGGCGGAGTTCCGTGGGGAGGTGCGGCTGCGGACTGAGCCAGGCGTCCGCTTTTCGTACGGCGACCGTGTGCGGGGCGTCGTGACGTTGCGAGCGCTGCGGCTGGGGAGCCAGGGCAGCCCGTTCGAGGTGTACTTGGCTGAGCGAGGGATCTCGGCGACGGGAACGTTGCGCGAGGCGGAGCTGCTGGCGAGGGGGCAGGGGAACCAGTTGCGCGCCTGGCTGTCCGAGGCGCGCGCGACGATCGACCGGGGGCTAGCGAGAGCACTCGACGAACCTCTGGCAGGGCTGGCGCAGGGCATCGTGACGGGCAAGCGCGACGGCTTGGACCGAGAGCTGCGCCTCGATCTGAACACAGCCGGCGTGTCTCACTTGGTCGTGATTTCGGGAAGCAACGTCAGTCTGATCGCTGCGATGGTGGTGGCGGTGCTGGGCTGGATGATCGGGCGACGGCGAGCGATCTTCGCGGCACTGGTGATCGTCGCGGTCTATACGGTGTTCGTGGGGGCGGACGCGCCGGTCGTGCGTGCGGCAATCATGGCGACCACGATGTTGGGGGCGGCGTCGCTGGGGCGGCGGACGAGTGCGACGGCCGCGATCGCGATAGCCGGGGCCCTGATGGTCGCGGTTCAGCCGAACGTGCTGAGCGATCTGTCGTTTCAACTGTCGTTTGCGGCGACGGCGGGGATCGCCCTGATCGCAACGCCCGCGCGGGAACGGCTGGCCCCGCGATTGGGGCTGAATGGTCCCGCAACGAGCGGCGCGCAACGTATCGCGGGGATCGTATTGGAGACGAGCGTCGTCACGGCGGCGGCCATCGCGGCGACGACGCCTCTGCTGGCGCTGCACTTTGGGGAGCTCTCGCTGGTGGCGTTGCCGGTCAACCTGCTGGTGACCCCGATCTTCACCTGGATCTTCGTGGGGAGTTTCTTGACCGGGATCGTGGGGGCGGCCGTGCCCGGTTTGGCGGACGAGTTCGGTTTGCTGGTGGCGTGGCTACCGCTGTCGTGGTTCGTGGAGGTCGCTGAGGTGGGAGCGGGGTTGCCGTTCGCGGCGTCGAAGATCGATGGTTTCCGGGTCGTGCATGCGCTGATTCTATTCGGCGCTCTGGGCGGGCTGGCGTTTCAGCTGCAGCGGCCCGGGCGGCCGCGAGACCCTGAGAGCGGAACCCCCGCCTGGCGGGAGGCGGAAGCGCCCGCGGCGGCGGCGGCGTTCGGGGTGCTAGCGGCGCTCAGCATCGTGATCTGGAGCGCCGTCTTCGATCCGGGGCGCGACACGTTCGATCTGCACGTGTTGGACGTGGGGCAGGGCGACAGCATGGTGGCGCGCGCGCCGAATGGGTCGACGGTACTGATCGACGGCGGTCCGGATGGGCACCGGTTGCTGTCGGAGCTGACAGAGGCGTTGCCCCGCGGGCAGCGACGGATCGACATCGTGGTGGCGACGCATCCACAGTTCGATCACGTGGCGGGGCTGTTCACCGTGTTCGAGCGTTTCGAGGTGGGCAGCTTGCTGGTGTCACCGGCGAATGGCGAGACGGAGCTGGGTGTGCGTTTGGCAGCGCTGGCTGTCGCGAGCGGGACGCCCGTCGTGGTCGCCGAAGCTGGCATGCGGATCGATTTGGGGGCGGGGGTAATCCTGGATGTGCTGGGACCGCTGGAAGGGCTTCCCCGGTCGGGGGCGGCGAATCCAAACAATACGGCGGTGGTTCTGCGAGCGCGGCACGGCGGGGTGGCGTTCCTTTTGGCGGCGGATCTGGAGGCTGAGGCGGAGATCCTGCTCGCCCGGCAGGGGTGGGAGCTGCAATCAGCGGTGCTGAAGGTGGCGCATCACGGGTCGTCGACATCGACGACAGACCTGCTCTTGCGGCAGGTGCGGCCGTCGCTGGCTGTGATCAGCGCGGGAGCGCGGAACACGTTCGGGCACCCGACCGACGAAGTGCTCGCACGGCTGAGCGGCGTGCAGGTCCTGCGGACCGATCTGGATGGCACGATCATCCTGCGATCCGATGGCGAGGTGGTGCGGTTCAGTCGCGAACGCTGAGTGTTTTCTTGGTCGGAGACTGACAGGCGCGCGCCCGATACACTCGCCGCCATGACACGCCCAGACGGTCGGACAGCGCTGGAAATTCGCCCGGTCACCATGGAACCGGGCTTCCAAACCCATGCCGAGGGGTCGGTTCTGATCGCGAGCGGCGAGACGCGGGTCCTGTGCGCGGTGTCGATCGAGGAGCGCGTGCCCGGCTGGCTGCGCGGGACGGGCGCGGGCTGGGTGACGGCGGAGTATGGCATGCTGCCCCGCAGCACGAACACGCGGATCAGCCGCGAGCGCGCGAGCACTGGGGGACGGACGCAAGAGATCCAGCGGTTGATCGGCCGCAGCCTGCGAGCAGCGACGAATCTGGATCTGCTGGGCGAGCGGTCGTTCACGGTGGACTGCGATGTGATCCACGCCGATGGGGGGACTCGCACCGCGGCGATCACGGGGTCGTACGTGGCGCTGTACCTGGCGATGGATCAGATGGTGCGCGACGGCCAGCTGAGCAGCATTCCGCTGATGGCGGCGGTCGCAGCGACATCGGTGGGGATGCTGAATGGCGGGGTCTTGCTGGACCTCTGCTACGAGGAAGACTCCGCGGCCGATGTCGACGCGAACGTGGTCAAGCTCTCGACGGGGGATTACGTCGAGGTGCAGGGCACGG
>JAPUIR010000339.1 GCA_027296805.1 Chloroflexota bacterium
AGCTACGCGGCTGCTCCAGCAGCAGGGCCATGTCTCCGAACATGTCGCCCTCACCCAGAGTGGCGATCTTGACCTCGTTGCTCTCCCCCTGGTTCGCGATCACGTCCACCTTGCCCTTGGTCATGATGTAGAGCCCAGTACCCAAGTCTCCCTGGTGCGTCACCACCTGCCCCTCGATGTAGGTCTGGGGCGAGACGATCTCCGCGAACTTACTTAAGTGCGTGGGATTCACCGTGGCGAAGATGTCGGTCTTTCCGAGCGCGGCTTCAAACGAAAACGCCATTGCATACTCCGTATCTGTCACGTCCCGGGAGAAACGCGGATCGTCATTCTAGCGGTCGCACGAGCATAACCGGCACACCCGACCGTTTGGTGACGCCCTCGGCGACACTGCCCAGTCCGCGATGCACGATACCGCTCGCGCCCTGTGTCGTCATCACGATCAAATCCACCTCGTGGCTCTCGGCGGCGGTACTCACCGCATCCGCTGCGGGGCCCCGCATCGCGATCCGGCCCAGCTGCAGACTTGCCGCGTGCCGTTCGACCAGCCCCTCCAGATAACTGTGCATATCCGCCTCGATCCGAGCATCGGTCTCCTCGCTCACGCTGCCCACGGCCAACAGCTCCGGCGGCCCCGCATAGCGCGGCTCCAACCAGGGCACGGAGTACATCACCGACACCCGCGCCCCCAGCCGCTCCGCCAACGACAGCGCGATCGGAATCGCCGCCTCGGACGTCGCCGACCCGTCCAGCGGCACCATCACGTGACCCACCCCGTCCTCGCTCCAGCGCTCGTTCTCCGCCGGCGGGTTGAACAGCAGCAGAGCCGTCGGCAACTCGCGGGCCACCTTGTCCGTGATCGACCCCAGCACCCAGCCCGCGATCCCCTTGCGATCGTCCCGCTTCATGATCACCAGGCTCGCGTCCAGCGCCGTCGCCGTCTCCACAATCACCGACGCCGGGTCGCCCGCGACCACCTCCGCCTCCGTCTCGTGTCCCTGCGCGCGTAGCCTTTCAGCGCGGGACTCCAGGTAGCGCAGATGCTCGCCCTCGGCATCGTCGCCCACGTACAGCAGCCGCAGCCGCGCCGGTTCGCGCGTCAGTGCGGTCAGCGCCAGCAGCGCCGATTCCGCTGCAGCCGTGCCGTCGAGCGGAAGGATGATCGTGTCCATCGTGCCCCTAACGCCCGCCTGTCGGGGCGGCCTCCGGCCGGCTGGTCGAGGATAGGCCGCGCCCGTCCCCGCACCAAACACGTCCGCGCACCAAACACCCCCGTCCAGCCCGCTCATCCACCACCGATAAAAGGCACGCTCCCCCTCAGTCCTTCTCCCAACCCATCGCCTTCGCGTAGCCACGAGCGATCCCACCCACCTCCGGGTCATCCAACCACGAGCTCACGTCCGCATCTTGCCGACGCTCCGGCAGCGCCCGGATCATGTCGTTGACGTGAATCGGATCGTGTTTCGCCCACCCCGTCAGGTAGTCGATCAACTTGATTGCCGACGCCGCCCGCTTGCTGTCCCCACCGAACTGGATCGTCGAGTCCAGCTCCGTGTCGCCCAAGCGCGTGAGCTGCCGCACGATCGCGACACGCGTCTGCGTCGCCTCCGCGAAGATTTGGTCCAACGACCAATCCCGGCGCTCCGCCACCTGCGCGTCGTTCCAGGTATCGATCTCGAAGCGCTCGCCCTCACCTGCCTTGCCCTCGTCAGGATGGCCTTCCATCGCCGATTCCAGCCCGCTCCCATCCGCGATCGCCGCGAACCAGACCGACACCGTCGTGTCGATCGTCGCCAGATGGCTAATGAAATCCTGCACCCGCCAGTTCGAATCCGGCACCGGCCGCCCCAGCTCCTCCTCCGACAGGCTCCGGCACCAGCGCTCGAACTGCTCGCGATGCCGCCCGATCTCATCGATCACAGCCGCCGTACGGGAATTCATGAGTCCTCCTCTGCCTGTTCGAGCGCTGCCTGAAAGTCGGGGTGCGCGATCGCCCGCAGCCGCTCCGCCCGTTCGCGCAGCGTCCGTCCCCGCAACTCCGCGACGCCGAACTCCGTCACGATCCGGTCGGCCGAGTGACGCGCCACCGTCACCACCGCGCCCCCATCGATCCGCCGCACGATCCGCGAGACCTTGCCCCGCGCTGCCGTCGACGGCATCGCGATCACCCCCACCCCACCCGCCGACCACAGCGCCGCCTCCGCGAAATCGGGCTGGCCTCCCGGCCCGCTCAGCAGCCGCGTCCCCACACTCTCCGCGTTGATCGCCCCGTCCAACGACACTTCCACAGCCGAATTTATTGCCGTCAGTGCGTGCGCCCGGCTCAAGACCGACAAGCCGTGTGTGTACAGCCCCGGCGCCATCCGTACCCGCGGGTTGCGGTCCAGCCAGTCGAACAGGGCACGACCGCCGGCCGCCTCCGCGCAGATGACCGCGTCGCGGTCGTCCGTCTTGCGCGCGTTCGTCACCGCACCGCTCTCCATCACCTCCATGATCCCGTCGCTGATCAGCCCCGAGTGCACCCCAAAGTCTTGCCCCAGCGGCAGCCGCGCCATGATCGCCTCCGGCACGGCGCCGATGCCGAACTGCAGCGTCGCTCCCGGCGGCAGCAAATCCAGCACGTAGTCCGCGATCCGACGCTCCACCTCGCCCGGCTCGGCCCGCAGCGATTCGATGATCGGACTGTCCATCTCCACCAGCCAATCGAACGCGTCGCGCGGTAGCTCGCTCGCCCCAAACGTGTAGGGCACCTGCGCGTTCACCTGACCGATCAACACCTGCGCGCCGCGCGCCATATCGATCGTCGTTCCGCCCGAGGCGCCCAAGCTCAGCCGCCCCTCCGGCCCCGGCGGGCTGACCTGCACCATCACCACGTCCACAGCACGCGCCCCGCCCGGCCCGAACATCCCCACTGTCTGTGAGTAACGCGTCGGGATCACATCGACGTGTCCGGCCGCGTTCGCCTCGCTGTAGGGGCCGCTGAACTGCCAGCTGGTGAACCGGAACGGCTCGCCTGCGTGGGCCAGCGGCGGAATCGGCTGCAGCAGGATGCCGCCGACGATCTCCAAGCTCGACCAGCGTCCGCGTTCATCGTCCAGCGCCTGAAGCAGCCCCATCGGTGCGCCGGACAGCGTCGGGATCCCGATCCGCGCGCCGTCCGGGATCGACGCCAGCGCCGTGGTCGCGTCGCTCAGACGCGCGGCCCGACCGCCGCGCAGCGGCACCGTGTACGCGTCGTACAGCGTGTGGAAGTCAGGCACGACGTTCGGCTCTCACCCGAGCAGCCCGCGCGTTATCGGGCCAGACACCGTCCGGTGGTCTAGCTGATCTCCAGCACCGACCGCGCCACTTCACCGTTCTGCATCGCCGTGAACGCCTCGTTGACCTGGTCCAGCGGGAAGCGTTTCGTCACCAGCCCCGACAGATCGAGCTTGCCCTGGCGGTAGAGGTCGATCAGCTTCGGCATGTGCTCGCGGAATCGGGTGCTGCCGTACATGCAGCCGATCATCTTCTTCTCTTGCAGGAAGGCCGGGCCCGGCACGCTGATCTCAGAGCCCATCGGCATCATCCCTACGATCACGGCCGTCCCCCCGGCCTGCACCATGTCGAACGCCTGGCGCGCCGCATTGACGTTGCCGATCGCCTCGAACGCGTACTCGATACCGTCGCCTGTCAGGTCCTTCACCGCTTGCACCGGGTCCGTCTCATTCGCGTTGATCGTGTCCGTCGCCCCGAAGTTCGTCGCCATCTCCAGCTTGTTGTCCAGTACGTCGACGGCGATGATCCGGCTCGCCCCCGCGACACGTAACCCCTGAATGACATTCAGTCCCACCCCGCCGCATCCGATCACCACGGTCACCGCGCCTCCCGGTACGCGCGCCGTGTAGAGCGCCGCGCCCACGCCTGTCATCACGCCGCACCCGATCAGGGCCGCCTCAGCCATCGGGAAGTCTTCCGGGATCTTCAGCACCCCGCTCTCCGTCGTCAGCATGTACTCCGAGAACGACGCCACCGACGCGAACTGCGTCACCGACTTGCCGTCCCACGACAACCGCCCGGCGCTCATCGCCGCTTGCGCCGCGTCGTTGCAGAGATTGGGCCGCCCGCTCAGGCAGTAGGTGCAGCTGCCACAGAAGGGCCGAAACGACATGATCACATGGTCGCCGGGCTGCACGTACGACACGGATTCGCCCACCTTCTCCACCACCCCGGCCGCCTCGTGGCCCAGCACCACCGGCATCGGAATCTTCCAGCTGCCGTCCACGAAGTGAAGGTCGCTGTGGCAGACGCCGCTCACCGACGTGCGCACCAGCACCTCCGTGGGCCGCGGATCGATGATGTCGATCTCTTCCACCGTCAGGGGCTCGTTGGCTCCGTGCAGAATCGCTGCTTTCATCTCGCTTCTTCCTCCTCTGGCCCAGTCGTCTTGGGCGAACTGGTCATCGACTGGTCATCGACTAGTCATCGACGGTGTGGGGGGGCGCTCATCACGGGCGCCCTCTGCAACTCGGGTCGCGCATTCTCGCGCTGCGCAATCTAGATCGCGGGCAACGACGCGACAAGGCCAACGCTGCAATGAAGACAGTGGCCGCTCAGCGAATGTTCGGAATGCGGAACCGGC
>JAPUIR010000034.1 GCA_027296805.1 Chloroflexota bacterium
CGGACATCGACGCCATCGTGGCCCTTTACGGCACGGTGGGAATCCTGCCGAGGCAGTTTTCCCCACCCCCACGCTTTGGGTTCACCGATCCGCCCGATCTGACCGCCCTGGGCGATCCCGATACCGACGGCGACGGCGTGCCCGATTCGATCGAGTTGCTCATCCTGAACAGTGACTCGCTCCAATCGGACACGGACAATGACGCGCTCAGCGATTACGTCGAGGTCTTTGTCTACGGAACCAATTCGTTGTTGGCCGACACCGACGGCGACGGGGTCAGTGACGGCGACGAGGTCGCGGCGGGCAGCGACCCGCTCGACGCCGACGATCCCACGCCGCAGGAGCCGCCCGCGCCGACGATGGTCGATGTCGTTCTCGCCGGAGAGTGGACCGCGATCGTCTACCCCGGCGGGGAGAGCATCGCCGCCGCGGACCTCGCCGACCAGATTCCCGGCCTGCTGAGCATGTGGGCTTGGAGCGCTGGCGACCAGGCCTGGCTCAGCTTCCGCCCCGGCCTGAGCAACGCGCAGTTGCTCAACACCCTGACCACGATCGATCCGGGCCAGGCCCTGTTCATTCGGCGCGAGGGTGGCGCGCCCGCCACGATCAGTCTGCCGGACGAGCTGAGCGGTCCCACCACCCACACCTTGGTGCAGGGCTGGACCTTCATCGGCTATGCGGGGGGCACCGCCTTGGTCGTGGACGTCTTCGCTGGCGCTGCGCCGCCGGTCGCCGCGGGCTTCCGCTTCGATGGCGGAAGCCAGCAGTGGAACGGCCACCACTTCGGGGTGGTAGACGCGGTCAACGCGGGCTTCCTGGAGCTGCAGCGGCTCACGGCCGTCTTCGTCTTCAACCCGGGGTCGGCGCAGACGATCACGGTCCCCTAATCGGCGGGGCCGGCATCTGAGAGGTTGCGGGGGCGCAGGGCAGCCTGCCCCCCCGCTCCGATCGCGTTCCCCGACCCCGGGCCGATCGGTGATTGCGACGTCACACTTGCCGACACGCAGACCGGCGAGGCGGTCGAGATTTACGTCGTAGGAGCCGCCGGCACCTATGAGCAAGGCGCGAGCGATTGCCACCATTTTGCCACCCAACGTCACGACAGCCGGGGTCATGGGGCGATACGGGCTGGCACACAAGATCGCGAAATCGCCCGCCACACGGGACGAATCGACATGAGCCGACATCGATCAGCAGTGCGGTATGCGAACTTGAAAACCGTTAGGCCCGTCAGGGTCTCGGGGGTTCGAATCCCTCCCCCTCCGCCACTTCCCACCTGGGAGACGCCGCCTTCGAGAGGGCGTGAGTCTGCCGCCGGTCTGTCGCCCGACCAGCAAGTGACGGAATTCTCCGCCGCCTCACGCTGAGCCTCGCGCGCCTCGTCCGGTGCGGCTACTCGAGCTGAGCTAGAAGGAAGAGTGACCATGCCGTGCACAACGCCCGACGAGATGATGGCGCAGTACTCGGCGGCGCTCTTCGCGGGCGACTGGAAGGGCTGTAGCGACCTCTACGAAGACGATGCCGTCTACTACCGCCCGAATCAGGTCCTGGCCCAGGACCGCGCGGCGATCGAAGCGCACTACCGCAGCGTCGTCGAACGCTCCGAGCTGCGCTCCCTCGTCCGCGCGGAAGGGCAGTTCACCATCAGTGGGGACTACGCCTTCCAGCACGGGCTCTACCTGATCGAGTCCCGAGACCGCAGCAGCGGCGAAACCAGCACGTTTGAATCCCGCTCCACACTCGTCCTGCATCGCGGCGAGGACGGTGAGTGGCGCTTCGCCGTCATGCAAGGCAACTGACAGTACGGTCTCACTCGCGTGAGTGCCCCGTTCAACGGACGGACACGACCCGTACGATGCCTCTCCGGGGGTGAACCATGACCGATTGCTGCCAGCCCGCCTACGCCGGGCTCTTCAATAGCCGACGTGCGCGCAAGGACGCCAAGTCCTACCGCAAGAAGGGCCTCGACGGGCAATCCGCACAGATCGTCTCCTTCCTCAGCACCCAACCCCTGGACGGCACAACCATCCTCGAGGTGGGCGGTGGCATCGGCGCGATCCAGCTCGAGCTGCTCAAGGCCGGCGCCGATCGCGCGGTCAGCATCGAGCTCTCCACCGAATACGAGCCCGCGGCCCGCGAGCTGCTCGCGGAGGCCAGCCTCGAGGAGCGCGTCGACCGCCGAGTGGGCGACTTCGTCGGCATGAACGGCGATCTGCCCATCGCCGATGCGGTCGTCCTCAACAAGGTGATCTGCTGCTATCCCGACATGCCCGCACTTCTCGGCGCGGCCTGCGACCATGCCCGAGCGCGTGTCGTCATCACGGTGCCGCGAGAGCGCTGGCTGCTCCGTGCCGTGATGGGCCTGGCAAACCAGTGGTTCCGGCTGAGACGCAGTGCCTTCCGAGCGTTCGTCCACCCCAAGCAGGGGATGATCGAAGAGGCAACGCAGCGCGGCTTCCAGCTAGCGGACGAACAGAGCGGCCGCATCTGGAACGTCATCCTCTTCGAGCGCGTCAAAGAGCCGCCGGCGAACAACTAGCGGCCACCGAACCCGATGGGCCGCTTACCTGGGTGTTCGCAGCGGCAAGCGTGATGGACCGCCGCAATGGACCGCCAGCGGCGGCATGGGCGTCGGCCAAGCGGGGACAGTGAACGGCGTGGTCTCCCCCGCCAGGATCGCCTCCCAGTCGACCGCGTTTGCCAAGGTCTCGCCACAGCGCCTAAGCCCCTTGAGGCTTGCCAACCGATCGCGCCGCACCGCGCGCCCCAGATCGATATTGATCCGGTAGAACGCCCGCGGCTGGCAGTAACGACGCACGAGCCGGATCTGTTGCTCGACACTGGAGTCGACCATCTCCTGAAACGTCCAGCGGATCCAGCGCCCCAGCCCGCGCGGCGCTTGGCGTTCCCGTCCTGAGCCCGAGCCCAGCGAGACCACGATCGTCTCGGCTGCCGTATACGTGCCCCCGCGATTCTCGAACGCCTCCAGGCACGCGTGATAGACCGGGTTGGCGTCGAACCCCACGCCCCCGTCCACGAAGGGACCGACCTGAATCCCCTGATCGTGCCGCGCCGGGTCGTCGTTGACCGCCCAGGGGCTGAAGAACATCGGCTCCGCCGACGAGGCCACGGCGCAGTGGGCGAGACTGAGCGATCCCGTCGGCACGTACAACGGCGACGGATCGGGCGGGTCGTTCGTGAAGTGCCAGTGTTCGCCACTGTCCACATGCCGCGCCGTGATCATCACGTCCATCGACGCGTCGTTCAGCCGCATATCGCGCTGCTCGCCCAGCGTGTCGCGAATCAGCTCGTAGAGGCGGGCGCTGTGTTGTTGCCAGCCGCGGTGCAGGTAGAAGCGAACCTGGCGCACGGGCCAGCTCCACCAATTCTCGTCGATCACGCGCGCGGAGCCCTCCGCATACAGCCGCACGATCTCGCTGGCCGGAACGCCCGCCGCGAGCCCGGCCGCGATGATCGCGCCCGTCGAGGTCCCCGCGACAAACGCGAACGTCTCGCCCGCCGGGCGCCCCGTCTGTGCCTCGAGCTTGGCCAGCACCATCGCCGGGATGATGCCGCGCAGGCCACCACCGTCCAGGGAGAGCAGGAACTTCGGGTCCGTCGTCGTCTTCTCATCGTACGGCGAGCGGTGGTCGGACAACGCCCGCGAAAGTTCTATCCCCGATCAGGAGGCGCTCCCGTCTCACCGCCTGAGCCGACGCGTGATCTGATAGCGTCGCGCCGGACGACAACCCCATGCAGCCAGAACCCTTCCTCGTCGACATCCCCCAAAGCCAACTCGACGACCTCCG
>JAPUIR010000340.1 GCA_027296805.1 Chloroflexota bacterium
TGACCCTGATCCTTGGCACGGACGATGGAGTTTGGCGTCGCGAGAGCGGCGCATCCACGCGCGTGGCCCTGGCGGGCAAACGGGTGATCCACGTGGCGGCCTCGGCCGGGACCGTCATCGCCGCCGTTCGGCGCGAGGGCGTTTACCGCGTCGACGGCGAAGGCGCGGATCCCCTTTGGGAGGGCGACGCACGATCCTGCGCGGTCGCACCCGACGGGACGCTCTACGTCGGCAGCGAGCCCGCGATGGTCTTCCGCAGCACGAACGATGGTGACAGTTGGACCCGGCTCGACGCGATCGACGCCCTGCCCACCAGGGATGCGTGGACCTTTCCGCCCCCACCCCATGAGCCGCACGTACTCTCGATCGACTTCCCGGCCGGCCGCTCCGAAGACGTGCTGGCCGGCGTCGAAGTGGGCGGCGTGATCCGCTCCCAGGACGGCGGCGACGCCTGGACGGAGCTCAACGCCGGCCTCTACGAGGATGTCCACTCCGTCCGCCCGGACCCCTCGCGCCCCACCTGGTTGTTCGCGATCACGGGAGGGGGCTTCTATGCCTCCGAGGACGGCGGCGGAAGCTGGGAGCGCCGGATGGAAGGCATGGAGCGGGGCTACACGATCGGCCTCAGCGTCTCGCCCGACCGGGCCGGAGAGCTCCTGGTCACCGCGGGCAGGCGGCCTCCCGGCGTCGAGAGCGGCGTCTACGCCTCTTCGGATCGCGGCCAGAGCTGGGATGCCGCCGGCGGCGCTGGGCTGCCGGACTCGTTCGATCGAGCCCCGGTTCCCTTGCTCACCACGGACGGCGCCTGGCTGGGCGCGGACGACGGCGCGCTGTATCACGCCGCCTCGGTCGCGGGGCCCTGGGAGCTGCTGGAGCGGCTGCCCGCATCGATCAACGCCATGACGGCTGGCGGCAGCCCCTCCTCCGTCATGCACTAGTTGGGGCGGCCGGCGACCACGATTTTCGTGCACTGCCGCTGCACCAGCCCGCCACCGAGTGGACTATCCTTCGCTCCGCTCGCGACGCTGCGAGCAGACAAGGATGCATCATGACCAAGGGCAAAGCCGCGGTAGCCAAGGCCTGGGGCCAGCCATTCGAGATCGAGGAATTCGATGTCCCCGTCCCGGAGCCGGGCGGCATCATGGTCCGCATCACCCAGGCGGGGATCTGCGGCTCCGACCTGCACTTGTGGCGGGGCGACAACGTCTTTCCCAGGCCGCTGCCGCCTGAGGGCCGCGTCGGTGGCCACGAGGGAACCGGCGTCGTCGCGCAACTCGGCGCGGGAATCTCCACCGACTTCAACGGCACCCCGATCGCGGAAGGGGATCGCGTCATGCACGCGGCTATCAACCCCTGCAACCAGTGCTACCGCTGCCTGCGTGGCGAGCAGAACTGGTGCGTGCGCGGTCGCGCGACCCCGCCCCCAGAGCAGTTCCGCATGTTCAGCGGAACCTACGCCGAGTACTACTACGTACCGCCTGGCCGCCCCATCTTCAGGGTGCCCGACGAACTCCCCGACGAGGCGCTGGGCTACGTCAACTGCGCGATGGGCACCGTCACCGAGGGCCTCAGTCGCGCGGGCTGCGCCGAAGGCGACTACGTCGTCATTCAGGGTGCCGGCGGTCTTGGCCTCAACGCCACTGCCATGGCCAAGGACATGGGCGCCCACCGCGTCATCGTGCTCGACCGCATCCCGCACCGCCTCGCCCTCGCCGAGGAGTTCGGCGCGGACTTCACCGTCAACATCGACGAGTTCAACACCCAGGACACCCGCCGCGATCGCATCTGGGAACTGACCGACGGTCGTGGTGCCAACATCTGCGTCGAGCTCGTCGGGCGGGCGGAGCTGCTGCTGGAGGGGCTGGAATACCTGGGCAACGGCGGCACCTTTATCGAGATCGGGGACATCATTGCCGGCGACACCGTCCCCTTCGATCCCTCCACCTTGGTCTGGGGTGCCAAGCGCATCATGGGCTCCATCATGTACCGGCCCAGCCTGCTCCCCGTGATGATGGAGATGATGGTCAAGAACCGCGACCGCTTGCCCTACGACAAGATCGTCTCGCACACCTATCCCCTCGAGCAGATCAACGAAGCGCTGGACGTCGCCGAGTGGCAGGGCAAAGAAACCGCCGTCTCGCGCGCCATGATCACGCCCTAACCTCGGCTAGCACCGACGAACCCCGGGCCGCAGACACCCCAGCACGACCGAGGCCCCAGCACGACCGAACCAAGGAGCACCACGATGCAAGCCGCCGTCTACCAAGGCGCACAGCGCTTCGACGTCCGCGAGATCGACACCCCCGAGCCGCGCCCCAACCAAGTCCTCGTCCAGGTCACCCGATCCGCCATCTGCGGCACCGATGTCCACGCCTTCATGTACGACCTCGCACCGGCCGGTGCCGTCCTCGGACATGAGATCGCCGGCCGCATCGCCAAGCTGGGCTCCGACGTCCAGGGCTGGGACGTGGGGAGCCGCGTCGTCGCCGGCGGCGGCGACCCGCCCCCCGGTGGCGAGTCCCCCATGCGCACCGACCCCCGCTACAACTACCGCACCATGGGCTTCGGCGGCTCCCGCACCGGCGGCTACGCCGAGTTCACCCTAGTCGAGGCCTGGCGCCTCCAGGCCATCCCCGACGCCGTACCCGACGAGGTCGCCGCCCTGACCGAACCCTGCTCCGTCGCCGTCCACGCCGTACGCCGCTCCGCCGTCAAGCTGGGCGACACGGTCGGGGTGGTCGGCGCGGGTCCCATCGGCCTCCTTTGCATGCAGGCCGCAAGCGCAGCGGGCGCGACCCGCCTCCTGGTCTCCGAACCGGCCCCCGCTCGAGCACAACTCGCCCGCGACCTGGGCGCCGCTGACGTCATCAACCCCCTGGAGGAGGACGTCAGCGAACGATTCGTCGAGCTCAGCGACGGACTCGGGCCGGACGTCATCTTCGACTGCGCGGGCTTCCGCGACACCCTCGACCAAGCTTTCGCCGCCGCCCGCCGAGGGGGTCAAGTCATCCTCGTCGCCGTGCCTTGGGAGCCCATGCCCCTTGAACCGGCCGACTGGATGGCGCGCGAAGTCGACTTCCGCGTCAGCTTCGCTAGCGAGCCCGAAGACTGGCGCGTCGCCCTCGACCTCCTCGCCAGCGGCCGCATCTCCGGCGACGCCCTGGTCTCCGAAGCCAGCTTCATCGAGCTGGACCAGATCCAGGAAACCTTCGAGGGCCTCATGCAACCCTCGTCCCAGCTTCAGATCCTGATCAAGCTCTGATCGCATCGCCGTCGGCGAAGCGACGAAG
>JAPUIR010000341.1 GCA_027296805.1 Chloroflexota bacterium
GTGGCTCCATCCGGAGCCGCAATCGGGGCGGGCCACGGTCTGAGAGCGAACGCGAACGCTCTAGCAGTGGGCTGCGGACCCGCGCGGTCAGCTACGACTTCCGCTACGTAGGCTCCGACCTGCGCTGGATCTTCGCCACCACCGTCGCCAGTGTCGGGGCCGTCCTGGTTATCTGGGTGGCCATCCGCCTCTAGCAGTCCGCCCGTCTGCGATCAGTCCATCGACTCCGGCTTCTCGACCAGGGCGAACGTCAACTCGCCTGCCGCCGCCGTTTCGCCGTCCACGCTCGCTTCGGCGCGCGCCTTCCCCACCGGCCCGCGCATTCGTGTCAGCGTCACCTCCAGGCGCAGCTGATCGCCGGGCACCACCTGGCGACGGAAGCGGAGCTTGTCGATCCCCGCGAAGAGTCCAAGTTTGCCGGCGTGCTCCGCACCGCTCAGCGCGGCCACGGCACCCACCTGCGCCAGCGCCTCCACGAGAAGGACGCCGGGCATGATCGGGTTGCCCGGGAAGTGCCCCTCGAAGAACCACTCGTTCGCCGTCACGTTCTTGATCCCCACGGCGCTGACGCCCGGCTCCAGATCGATGATGCGGTCGACCAGCAGGAACGGGTAGCGATGCGGGATCGTGTCCATGATGCGCTGAATATCGAAATCGTTGACGGCCGTCATTCGCTGACTCCTGAGGGGTGCTGGCTCCACTCGCGCTGGGCGAAGGAGAGGAACGCGTCCACCGCGTCGGACGGCAGCGGCAGGTCGCCCGGCAGGTGCTCGACCTGTTTCGTGCCGTGGTAGTCGGAGCCGCCGGTTGGAACCAGGTGATGTGTGGCGGCGAGCTGCCCAAAGCGCGCGATCTCCTCCGGGCCGTGGTCCTTGTAGTAGACCTCGATGCCGTGCAAACCCGCGGCCGCCAGCATCGCGATCGCGGCCGGCGGATCGGGCAGGTAGCGGGGGTGGGCGAGCACGGCGACACCGCCCGCGTCCCGGATCAGCGCGACCGCCTCCGCGGGCGGCAGCTTCTTGCGGGGCGCATCGGCGGGTCCGCCCGTGAAGAGGTAGTGGTCGAAGGCGAGGCTGACATTGTCGATGTACCCGGCTTCCACCATCGCGCGCGCCACGTGGGGCCGCCCAACCGCGGCCCGGCCCGCGATCGCCGTGACCCGCTCCCAGGCGAGCGGAAAGCCCAGCCCCTCCAGCTTGCGTAGAATCTCACGGCCGCGTTCCGCCCGACCGGTTCGGTAGCGTTCGAGCTGAGCCTGCAGGGCCTCGTCGGCGGCGTCGGCGAAATATCCCAGCAGATGCGCGTCCCCCCCATCGGCGAGGTCCGTGCTGATTTCGATCCCCGCGATGACCTCCACGCCATGAGCGACACCGGCGGCTTGCGCCTCCGCCACGCCCGCCGTCGTGTCATGGTCGGTCAAGGCCATCACCTCGACGCCACGCGAGGCCGCGAGCGCGACCACGTCGGCTGGAGGCAGCGTGCCGTCGGACGCCGTGCTATGGAGATGGAAATCGCCCCGCGCCATCAGTCCGGCTCCCAGACCCGATCCACCCGCTCGATGGAGAGTGCTTGCCGCGTTGCGTCCTCGATTGTCACCAGCACGCCGTTGAGCACGGCCGTCCCCTTCTCCTCCGGCGGCAGTCGCGTGGGGAGACCCGTGCGGAACTTCGCCACGACCGCCGCCGCCTCTGTCCCGATCACGGAATCGCGCGCGCCGCACATGCCCAGATCGGTCACGAAGGCCGTGCCCTTGGGGAGCAGCCGCGCGTCGGCCGTGGGCACGTGCGTGTGTGTCCCCACGACGGCGGCGACCCGGCCATCCAGGTGCCAGCCGAACGCCTGCTTCTCGGAAGTGGCTTCCGCGTGGAAATCCACCACGATGGCGCTCCCGCCCGTCGCCGACTCCAGCAGACCATCGACCACGGCAAACGGATCGTCCAGCGGCTCCATGAACGTGCGACCGATCAGATTGAGGACCGTAAGCCGTCCGTCGGACCAGACGCCGCTGCCCGGAGCGCCTGCGGGGTAGTTCGCTGGGCGCAGAGCGGGCAACTCCCCTTGCAGGACCTCCACGAACTCCCGCATGGCCCAGGTGTGGTTACCACCGGTGAGCACGTCCACGCCGGACTCCAGCAGCTGCTTGGCGATCTTCGCCGTGGTTCCGCGCCCCGCGGCAGCGTTCTCAGCGTTGGCAACGACGTAGTCGGCGGCGACCTCCTCGCGCAGCGCGGGGAGAAGCGCCGCGACCGCGCCCCGACCTGCCTTGCCCATGATGTCGCCCAGCAAGAGGACGCGCATGGTCTGAGCTAGCGAGCGATCTCGGTTGCCCGGGTCTCGCGCAGCACGGTGACACGAATCTGCCCGGGATACTGGAGGGTTTCCTCGATCTGCTTGCTGATATCGCGCGCCATCCGCATCGCCTCGAGGTCGTCGACGGACTTCGGGTTGACCAAGACGCGGACCTCGCGGCCGGCCTGGATCGCGAACGACTGCTCGACCCCCGGGAAGGAGCTGGCGATCTCCTCGAGGGCTCGCAGCCGCTCGATGTAGCGCTCGACCGACTCCCGCCGCGCGCCGGGGCGCCCGCCCGAGATCGCGTCGGCCATCTGCACGATCACCGCCTCAACGCTGTTCATCTCCACCTCGTCGTGGTGGGCTTCGATGCAGTGTGCGATCGGCTCCGCGAGCTTGAAGCGCCGGGCCATCTCCCCGCCGATCAGAGCGTGCGTGCCCTCCACTTCGTGGTCGACCGCTTTGCCCACATCGTGCAGCAGAGCGCCGCGCCGCGTGATTTCAGTGTCGGCGCCGATCTCCGCGGCGATCATCGTGGCCAGGTGAGACGTCTCGACCGCGTGGCGCAGCTGATTCTGGCCGTACGACGTGCGAAAGCGCAGGCGCCCGAAGGTCTGCAGCAGCGGCTTGGGCAGGCCCGGGCACTTCGCCTCCAGCGCCGCCTCTTCACCTGCCTGCTTGATGATCGCTTCGACCTCTTTGGTCGCCTTAATGACCTGCTCCTCAATCCGAGCCGGATGAATGCGGCCATCGGCCACCAGGCGGCTGAGGGTCAGCCGTCCGATCTCGCGGCGCACAGAGTCGAAGGCGGACACCGTGACGACGTCCGGCGTGTCGTCGATGATCAGGTCGCAGCCGGTCGCGGCTTCCAGCGCGCGGATGTTGCGCCCCTCACGCCCGATGATGCGACCCTTCATCTCCTCGTTGGGGATCTGGACAGAGGCGACTGTCGTCTCCGTGGTGACCTCCGATGTCACGCGCTGGATCGCCGTAGCGACGATCTTGCGGGCGCGATCCTCCGCCTCGTCCTTGGCCTTGGCTTCGTAGGCCCGCACGATGCGGTTGGCCTCTTCGCTGACCTCTTCGTCGATCTGGCTCAGGAGGCGCTCCCGCGCCTCTTCCACACTCAGCCCGGCCACCTTCTCCAGCGCTGCGCGCTGCTCCGAGACGGCTTCCGCGATCTCCGCCAGACGATCGTCGATGCCCTGTTCCTTGTCGCGGATACGGTCGTCCCGCGAATCGAGGGTCTCGGTCTTCTGGTCGAGGCTGTCTTCGCGGCGCAGGAGGCGCTCTTCCTGCTTCTGGACGTCGGCACGCTGCTTCTGGACGTCGGCACGCCGCTCGCGGAGATCGCTCTCCAGCTCATCGCGATGCTGCAGATTCTGCTCTTGGGCCTCGATGGCCTTGGTTTTGGTCTCTTGCTCAGCGTCTCTGAGAATCCGCTCAGCTTCGAGGCGGGCCGGTTCGCGCGGATCCGGCCCACCGCCGAACAGGCGGCGGAGAAATCCAAACATAATGTGTGGTACCTATCTGGCAGCGCGTCATGAACGCAGCAATCGTGTCACTTGTCGCGACGACTTGAAGTATCTGTGCGCCGCTGGTCTTTGGAGACTACCGGCCCATGGTAAGCCCTCAGCGATCACCGCGCCAAGGCGCGGCCGACGATTGGGGTGCGGAGCGCTAGTCGTCGTCGCGTTCGTCCCAGGCGGTTTGCATGGCGGATCGCACTATCTCGTGCGAGAAGCCCCGCCGTATCAAGGCCGCGCTGGTCCGGCGCTGGTACACGGCGTATTCCCCCTGGAAATGACGGGCACGCTTCCGGGCCAACGTCAGCGCGTTGGCGTTGTCGTCGATCTCTTCCACCGCCTCCGTCGCCAGCGCGCTGTCGACGCCTTGCGCGATCAGCTCCGAGCGGACCATGCGGGAGGAACGTGGCCGGCTAAGCGTCCTACCGTCCGCCCACAAGCGAGCGTAGGCACGGTCATTGAGTAGACCGCGACGCTCCATCTCAGCCAGCGTCTCCTCCACGATCGTCTCGGGGATGCCCCGCCGATTGAGCCGGCGGGCGATGTCGACGCGGCTGCGTGGGCGGGCCGATAGCCAGCGCTTGGCCGATGTGGACGCGTCGTGCCGCAGCGCTTGTTCGCTCAGTCGGCCAAGGATCGCGCCGTCGATCGCCTGTCCGACCGCCAGCGAACTGGCCAGCGAGAAGCTGCGATCGCAGCGCAGGATGCTGCCGTCGTCGAACTCCACCTCGACGGAGCGCCCTTGCTTACGGATTTCACTGACAACGGGCATCGCGGCGGTCTAGGAGGCGGCCTGTTTCGCGGCTTGTTTCGCGGCTTGTTTCGCGGCCTGGGCGTTGATCGGCTCCGGCTCCGTTTGCTCGACCTCCGGCTCGTCGCTTGCGTCGACGTCGGCGTCGGCTTCGATCAGGCCCGCGGCAACGCGGATCTTCGCCTCGATCTCGGCGGCGATCTCTGAGTTCTCGTAGAGGAAGGTCTTGGAGTTCTCGCGACCCTGACCGAGCCGCGTGTCTCCGAAGGAGTAGAACGCGCCGGCCTTCTTCAGCACTTCGTACGAGACCCCGAGGTCCACGAGGTCGGCCTCACGACTGATGCCACGGTGCGGCCCATGGAACATCATGTCGAACTCCGCCACCCGGAAGGGCGGCGCCACCTTGTTCTTCACGATCTTGGCACGCGCCCGGCCGCCGATGACCCCGTCGGCGTTCTTGATCTGCTCGATGCGGCGCAGTTCGATGCGAACCGACGAGTAGAACTTCAGCGCCCGGCCGCCCGGCGTGACCTCCGGGTTGCCGAACACCACCCCCACCTTCTCGCGAAGCTGGTTGATGAAGATCAGGGAGGTGCCAGAGCGCGCGATCACAGCGGTGAGCTTGCGCAGCGCCTGCGACATCAAACGGGCTTGCAGGCCCATGTGGGAATCGCCCATGTCACCTTCGATCTCCGCGCGCGGCACGAGGGCGGCCACACTATCGATCACGATCACGTCGAGGGCGTTGCTGCGTATCAAGGCCTCGGTAATCTCGAGTGCCTGCTCGCCGGTGTCGGGCTGTGAGATCAGCAGGTCATGGATGTTGATCCCAATCGCTTCCGCGAAATCCGGATCCAACGCGTGTTCGACATCGATGTAGGCGGCCTGCCCGCCGGTCCGCTGCGCGGCGGCGATCACGTGCTGCGCCAGGGTCGATTTGCCTGTGCTCTCCGGCCCGTAGATCTCCACGATGCGGCCACGTGGGACGCCGCCGATGCCGAGTGCGATGTCGATCCCGAGGCAGCCGGTGGAGATCGCCTCCACCTTGAGGGATCCGGCGTCCCCCAGCCGCATCACGGCGCCTTCGCCGAATTGCTTCTGGATGTCCGCCAACGCGGATTCGAGCGCCTGCGCTTTATCTTGCTCTGCCATCACCGCACCTTTCCGCCGACCCTGGAACGCCCGCTATCGTATCGCGCGATAGGGGCGTTGCGCCGGACCGTCTGCACTTGTCCCGAACGACGTAATGCTCCGTGGCAATGGTTCGTCGCTGCCTAGAACACGTGTTCGTATTGTCGGCCGACTTTCGCACATGTGTTCGGATGATGCAACACCCCTGGAAGTTGACAGAACGTGTCCAGCTGCAAGATCGCGGTCCGTGTCACGCCGGGAGCCAAGGAGGATCGGCTGCTGGGCTGGGAGGGGGAGGTGCTGCGGCTGCGTCTCCGCGCGGCGGCCGTCGAGGGCAAGGCGAACAGCGCGCTGATCAAGTTTCTCGCGGCGTCCCTGGGTCTCCGACAACGAGACGTGACGATCGCGCAGGGCAGGGCCAGCCGCCGCAAGCTCGTCGCGATCGCTGGCCTGACGGCCACGCAAACGCGCCGCCGGCTCAACAATTCGATCGGAGAGTAAGACGATCAGCGGGGTCCGCCCGGCGCGAGACTATTTCGAGTTCATCGACCCGTGAGCGCGCCCGCGATCAACCCCAGCGAGAAGAGCACCACCATCGGCGAGAGATCCAGCATCCCAATGATGAGGAAGCGGCGCAGCGGAGCGAGCACCGGCTCGGTGAGATTGAGCAGGATTTTGACGATGGGGTTCGAGTAGTCGAGCGGGCGTTGGGTGAACATCGGCACCCAAGACATCAGCACCCGCAACAGAACGATGAAGAAGTACGCCCACACGAGGTAGCCAACGAGTATCAAGTCAGTCTCCCAACTCTTGCGCCCGGCGGTAGGCCTCGATCACGGCCTCCATCAGGCCGACCCGCACGCCGTGTCGCTCCATGGCGAGGAGGCCGGCCGCCGTCGTGCCGCCGGGTGAGGTCACGAGGTTGCGAAGCTCCGCCACATGCTCATCCGATTGCTGCGCGAAAGCACCGGCGCCCATCACGGTTTGCAGCACCAGCTCCTCCGCCAACTCGCGCCGCAGACCGATCTCGACGCCCCCATCGATCATCGCCTCGATCACCAGAAAAATGAAGCCCGGTCCCGAGCCGCTGACCGCGGTCGCCATATCGACGATGCGTTCCTCTTCGACATAGATCTCGCGGCCCATCGTGGCCAGCATGCGTTGGACCTCGTCCCGTTGCGCTTGGCTGACTTCAGGCGCCGCGGTCCAGACGAGCATCCCCTGGCCCACCTGGGCCGGAGTGTTCGGCATCACCCGCACGACCGGACGATGTCCGAGTTCGTCGCGCAGACTGTCGATCGTGACTCCCGCCATGATCGAGACGATGAGCTGCTCGGGCAGAATCAACCCCTGGAGGGTGCCGGCCACGGTGTGGAAGTCTTGCGGCTTGACCGCGAGGAAGATGACTGGGGCCTGGTGTGCAGCCTCTGCGGGATCGGCTGTGACCTCGACCCCGAATTCCTTCGCCAGCGCCGCGCGACGCTCCGCAATCGTCTCGCAGATCACGATCGACTCCGGCGTCGTGATGCCATTCGAGAGCAGGGCGGCCACGAAAGTGCCGCCCATTGTGCCACCACCAATGACGCTGAATTGCTTCACGGAACCACTCTAGCGGTCCCCGAAGATGGCGCGACCGATCCGCACGATCGTCGCGCCCTCCTCGATCGCGACTCGATAGTCGTTCGTCATGCCCATGCTCAACGCTGCCAACCCCAGCGTCTCGCCGAGCTGGCGCAGGCCGCGGAAGTGCGGTCGCGCCTCCTCGGGGTCCACGACGAGCGGCGCGATCGTCATCAAACCCCGTACGTCGAGCTGCGGCAGCGCGCGGATTTCGGCGAGGGCCGCTGCCACCTCGTCCGGCGCGAAACCGGACTTGCTCTCCTCGCCCGCCAGGTTGACCTCGAGCAGAACCGGCAGCGGTTCCTCCAGCCGTCGACTGACGGCCGCGGCGACGCGAACCGAGTCGATGCTCTCGACCATGTCGAAGAGTTGC
>JAPUIR010000342.1 GCA_027296805.1 Chloroflexota bacterium
CCTGGCTGCCGGGTACTCGGCTTCGGGCTAATCTCGATCCATGGTCCAGCTCCACCTCCTCGGCTACGAAGGACCCCTCGACCTGCTCCTGGAGCTGATCGAGAAGCGCGAACTCGATATCAATGAGTTCTCCCTCGTCCAGGTCGCCGACCAGTACATGCGCGAACTCAACAACCTGGAGGCCCGTACCGGCGATCGACTCCCCAGCGCCCTCGCCGAGTTCCTCTCCATCGGCTCCAAGCTCATGCTGCTCAAGTCCAAGGCCATGCTGCCCAGCGACCCCGAAGCCTTCGAACCTGAGGAGGACGTCGGCCGCGAGCTGGTCGAAATGCTGGAGGAGTACCGCCGCTACCGCGACGCTGTCTCCGTCCTCGGCAGCATCGACAAGAGCGGCCTGCGCTCGTTCCGGCCCGCGGCCCCGCCCGCCGTCGAGACCCCCGTCCCCAAAGGCATGCCCGACGACGTCACCCTGGAGCTGCTCACCAAACTTGTCCGCGACGCCCTCGTCCGCGCCGCCCAGCAACAGCGGCTCCACCCCGAGGTCAAGCTCAAGCGTGACCCCGTCACCGTGCGCGATCGCATCGGCGACCTCCTCGGGCGTCTCCGCTCGGGTGGCCGCGTCTCCTTCGTCGCCTGGATCGCGGAGGCCACGACCCGGCTTGAGGTCATTGTCACCTTCATGGCCATCCTCGAGCTCTACAAGGGCCAGGTGATCGAGATGTCGCAAGACGACGCCTACGGCGACATCCTCGTCGAGGCCAGGCCGGGTGCCTCCCTCGACGACGTCGAGGGCGAAGGCTTTGCCGACGAACCGAGCGCGGACGAACCGACCACCGACGAACCGACCACCGACGAACCGACCACCGACGAACCGAGCGCCGACGAACCGGCCGCCGACGAACCGACCGCCGACGAACCGGCCGCTGACGAGGCACAACACGACGAACCGACCGCCGACGAACCGGCCGCTGACGAGGCACAACACGACGAACCGACCACCGACGAACCGACCGCCGACGAACCGGCCGCTGACGAGGCACAACACGACGAACCGCCCGCTCCGCCTTCCCCTGCGGCCATCGGCCAGCCCGACAACCAGGCCGTCAATCAGGACAGCGAAGCCGGGTCGTGACCCTGCCTTACGCTGACCCTGCCTACGCTGACCAGAGCTACGCTGGTCGGACCCTGGACGGAAGCAAGCAGCGGAGGGAGGCGATGATTTGGTAACCGCGCTGGCCCGCGAAGAACTGCGTCGCGCCGCCATCGGCCGCCCCACCGCCCTCACCATCGGCGTCTTCGACGGCGTCCACCGCGGCCACCAGGCCCTCCTCCGCCGCGTGATCGACGCCGCTCGCACTGACAGCCTCGCCGCCGCCGCTGTCACCTTCCATCCCCACCCCCGTCAGGTCGTCCACCCCAACGTGCAGATCTCCTACCTGACTAGCCTCGAAGATCGCCTCGACCACCTCCTCGCCACCGGCCTCGATACCGTGGCCGCCGTCACCTTCACCTCGGAGCTGGCCCAGGTCGAAGCCGAGGACTTCGTCCAGACCCTGATCGAAGAACTGCAGCTCGCCAAGCTCGTGATCGGCCCCGACTTCGCCCTGGGCCGCCAGCGCGCCGGCGATCCGCAAGCCCTCGCCCGCATGTGCGACGAGGCCGGCATCGACCTCGAGATCATTGACCTGATCCAGGACGACGATGCCAAAGTCTCCTCCTCTGAGATTCGCTCCGCACTCGCCGAGGGCGTCATCGATCGCGTCAACGGCCTCCTCGGTCGCCGTTTCTCGCTGCACGGCCCGGTCGTCTTGGGCGCGGAGCGCGGCCGCACCATCGGCTTCCCCACCGCCAACATCGCTGTCGGCGCCGACCTCGCGCTGCCCGCCTACGGCGTCTACGCCACCATCTGCCACGTCGAGGACCGCGAGTATCAGTCCGTCACCAACGTCGGCGTGCGCCCCACCATCGAAGACGACCCTGCCGTCTCCGTCGAATCTCACCTCTTCGACTTCGAAGGCGACATCTACGGCCGCGACGCCCGCGTCGACTTCGTCCGCTTCCTGCGCGGCGAGCGCAAGTTCGACGGCCTCGACGCCCTCAAGGAGCAGATCGCCCGCGACTGCGACGACGCGCGGGAGGCCCTGCGGTGACCGGCTCCGATCTTCCGCCCGCTGTCCGCCAAGAAGTCGACCGACAGGTCGACGCCATCATGCGCGGTACCGCCTTTGGCGACGACGAGACCCGCCGCACCATGCAAGCGGAGCTGCGCGACCGCATCGCCTCGGCCCTCCAGAACGACAAACCCCTCCGCGTCTACCTCGGCGTCGACCCCACCGCCCCCGACCTCCACCTCGGCCACTGCGTCTCCCTGCGCAAGCTCAAGCTCTTCCAGGAGCTCGGCCACCACGCCATCCTCCTCATCGGCGACTTCACCGGCCTGATCGGTGACCCCTCCGACAAGAACGCCGCGCGCCCCATGCAGGCCGAGGCCACCCTGGCGGCCAACGCCCGCACCTACCAGGAACAGGCCTTCAAACTCCTCGACCCGGACGCCACCGAAGTCCGCCGCAACAGCGAGTGGCTCAAGAACCTCACCTTCGCCGACGTCATCGGCCTTGCCAGCCACTTCACCGTCGCCCAATTCATTGAACGCGACACCTTCCGCCAGCGCCTCGACAAGGGCGACCCCGTCTACATCCACGAGTTCATGTACGGCCTCATGCAGGGCTACGACGCCGTCGCCCTCGACACCGACATCCAGATCGGCGGCACCGACCAGACCTTCAACCTCATGGCCGGTCGCACCCTCCAGCGCGCCTTCGAACAGGCCCCCCAGGTCGCCATCACTTACCCCATCCTCGTCGGCACCGACGGCCTCCTCCGCATGTCCAAGAGCACCGGCAACTACATCGGCATCGACGAGCCCCCGGACGAGCAATACGGCAAGGCCATGTCCATCCCCGACAGCGTCATCGTCGACTACTTCACCCTCGGCACCAACGTCACCCCCGCCGATGTCGACGCCGTCGAGCAGGCCCTGTCCGACGGCAGCCTCCACCCCATGGAGGCCAAGAAGCGCCTCGCACACGCCATCGTCGCCGAGTGGCACGACACCGCCGCCGCCGACCAAGCCGCCACGCGCTTCGACACCATCCACTCCAAACGTGAAGTTCCCGACGACATGCCCGAGGTCGCGCTGGCGTTCGCGGGCGATGTCGCCACCGTCGTCCTCGCCGACCTTCTCACCGAGGCCGGCGTTGTTCCTAGCAAGGGCGAGGTCAAGCGCCTCGTCGCTCAGGGCGCCATCCGGCTCGACGACAACCCCGTCTCCGACGCCCAGATCACCGTCCGGCCCGGCAGCGTCCTCAAGATCGGCAAACGACGCTGGCTCCGCCTGATTGCGAAGTAACCCCTCGATCCGCGGATGCTCTCTGAACCGGCCAGCGACCCTGTACCTTGACGCGGGCTTCCGGGGGGACCACGACGACGACGCCGGACCTGTCCTCTCTCTGGACCTCGGCGCCGTCGATCCCGTGGAGGACGATTCATGAGCGCACGCCACCTCACCTTCCCCGCCGCCTCCGGCCGCCCCATGCGCGCCTACCTCGCTACTCCCGACGACCAAACCCAACCCAGCCCCTCCGTGATCGTGATCCACGAATTCTTCGGCCTCAACGACGACATCCGCCGCATCGCCCGACGTTTCGCGGAGGCCGGCTACGCCGCTCTTGCCCCCGATCTGCACGACACCGGCGGCCCCCGCTTCCTCTGCATCGCCCGCACCATGCGCGACCTGGGCCGGGGCAACGGCGCCCCCTTCGACGACCTCGAGGCCGCGCGGCTCTGGCTCGCCGATCGCGACGACGTGGACGACGAGCGCATCGGCGTGGCCGGCTTCTGCATGGGCGGCGGCTTCGCCCTGCTCTACGCCGTCGGCGCGCCCGTCAAGGCGGCGGCCAACTTCTACGGCGTCGT
>JAPUIR010000343.1 GCA_027296805.1 Chloroflexota bacterium
CTTCGGCGGCATCGTCAAGGAGCTCTACGACGTCGGTGTGCTCCCGGGCGTGATTCGTCCCATGGCCGTCGGGTTCAAGACGGACAAGGTCAAGAGGTACCTCTCGTTTCCCGAGCTGCCCGAGCCGGGCCAGTGACGTCATCAAGAGCAACGGCCGTGGCGGAGGCGCTCTCAATACACGCAGAATCCTCTTGACAGCTTCGACTCTTCTCTGCAAAATCGTCATCGGTGGAGTCTAAAGGCGCAGTGGGGCGCGTAGTACGGCGGTACGCAACACGAATAAGGAGCGTTGGTGATGATCACCACGTTGCCGGTCGTTGGGAACGCACGTTCGGGTGCGTCACGGCGGAGGCTGTATCGCCACAGCAAGCGCGTGCTGACCCGGCTGCTAGGCCGCCGCTGGTCGGGACCGCGGTGGACACTGGAGCCGGCGGTCCGGCGCTTCCTTCGCGCCCGGCCGCGAAGCTTCCTGGCGCGCCTGCTGGGGGACCGCGGGTTTGCGCTGGCGGCGGCGGTCTCCCTCGCGGCGACCCCAACGGCCGGTGCCGTGGCTCCCATTGAACTCTCGGACGTCGCCGCCGGAACCGGCGGCTTCGTCATGAACGGGATCAACCTGCTCGATGTCTCGGGCTACAGCGTCTCCGGTGCCGGAGACGTCAACGGCGACGGCCTGGCCGATCTCATCGTGGGGGCACAGGGCGCCGACCCGGGCGGCAGTTCTCAGACCGGCGAGAGCTCTCGTTTCCCGGCGACGCGGCGTCATAGCCCCTTCGTCGCTTCGCGGCCGGGCGGTCAGTCGGCCCACCTTCGATCTCCTCCCGTTCCATTGGGAGTTATCGGCCGCGTTTGCCTCTCGACTCGGCGCGGCCGCGGCCACCTGTACAATGAACCGCACCCGTCCGTGAGGGGGTGACGGTGTCATGGACTTGTATCGTGCCGGACATCTTGCGATGGAGGACCCGCCGTGAGCACTGATCACGTGGAGCGGGCCAGGGAGGTCTTTCTGGCCGCGCGGCGGCTGGAGGCGGTCGAGCGGAGCGCCATGCTCGACGAGGCATGTGCCGGGGACGCGGCGCTTCGCGGTGAGGTCGAGAAGCTTCTGGCAAACGACACCGAGGCGGACACCGAAGGCGACGATCCGGCGATCGTGCCCACCCTCGCCGCAAGACCCTCCGCCGGTTCGCAGGAGCGCATCGGCCGGTACCGGCTCTTGGAACAGATCGGCGAGGGCGGCTTCGGCATCATCTACCTCGCTGAGCAGACGCGGCCAGTGCGCCGGCGCGTGGCGCTGAAGATCATCAAGCCGGGCATGGACTCCAAGACGATCATCGCCCGCTTCGAGGCGGAGCGGCAGGCCTTGGCCATGATGGACCACCCCAACGTGGCGAAGGTGTTCGACGCCGGCACGACGACCGAGGGGCGGCCCTATTTCGTGATGGAGCTCGTCCGCGGCGAGCCCCTCGTCGAGCACTGCGACCGCCAGCGTCTGGGGATCGACGAGCGGATCGAGCTTTTCATCCATATCTGCCACGCCATCCAGCACGCCCATCAGAAGGGCGTGCTGCACCGCGACCTCAAGCCCGGCAACATCCTCGTCGAGTACGAGGACGGCCGGGCCACGCCCAAGGTGATCGACTTCGGCGTCGCCAAGGCGCTCCACCAGCCGCTCACCGAGAAGACGCTCTTCACCCATCAGGGGCAGCTCATCGGGACGCCGGAGTACATGTCGCCCGAGCAGGCGGAGATGGGCGCCGAGGACGTCGACACCCGAAGCGACATCTACTCGCTCGGCGTCCTGCTGTACGAGCTGCTCACCGGGACATTGCCATTCGACCGCGAGACGCTGCGGGCCGGCGGCTACTCCCAGGTGCAGCGGATCATCCGCGAGCAAGAGCCACCCCGTCCGAGCACCAGGATCAGCAAGCTGTCCACGTCGGGCGACACGACGTCCGACAAGGTCGCCAAGGCGCGTCGCGTCGACACGCGCGCCCTGACAAAGCGTCTGCGCGGCGATCTCGACTGGATCATCCTCAAATGCCTGGAAAAGGACCGCGCCCGGCGCTACGAGACAGCCAACGGCCTGGCCGTGGAGCTGCGACGATACCTCGACGACGAGCCGGTCCTCGCCCGGCGTCCGGACGTCGGGTCCAGGATGTCCAAGTTCGCGAGGCGGCACCGCATCGGGATCGCGGTCGCCGCCACCGTCTTCATCGCCCTCGTCGGGGGGCTTGTGCTGGCGTCGCTGGGGCTCCTGGAGGCCAGACGGGCCAACGTCAAGCTGGGTGTCGCCCTCGACGACACACGGCTGGCGCGCGACGAGGCACGGACACAGCGCGACGAGGCCGCGGTGCAGCGCGACGAGGCGCACCGCCAGCGCCAGGAGGCCGAAAGGGCGCGAACGGAAGCCGACTTTCGCGCCTACACGGCGACGCTCGCCGCCGCCACGGCCGACCTGGCTCGCAACGATGCCGACGCCGTCCGGCGGAGGCTGGCGACGACGCCCCCACATCTCCGCGGCTGGGAGTTCGACTACCTCTTCAACGAGGCGAACCGCTCGATCGGCCCGGACCTCGGCGAGAGTCAGTCGTGGACGGACTTCCACGTGGACCTCAGCCCGGACGGCCGCATCGCCCTCTACCGCGAACCCTTCAGTTCAAGAAGCTTCTACATCCGTGACCTCGCCGGTTCGGGGGGATGGACACCCGGACCCGAGACGGACTCGGGCGACGTGCGGCGGTTCTTCATCTCTGCTGATACGCTGATCGTCGGTCTCCAGTCCCGCCAGCCCCCGTCGATGGTCCTCATCGACCGGCTGTCCGGGACGGTGATCGCCGAGAGCTCCGGCTACGAGGTCAAAAGGTACCTGCTGGCACTGCATCCCGACGGCGAGCGGGCCGCGATGGAGACCGGATCGGGCACCCTGGCGATCGTCCGCGTTCGCGGGTTCGAGGAGGTGGTCAAGTTGCGGGACCTGCCCGAGGGCAGCGAGGTCGTCGACTACGCGGAGTTCTCCCCCGACGGCGCGCTGCTGGCGGTCTCGCCGATCGAGGGGGGGCCGCTCTCGATCTTCGAAGTCACCACCGCGGCGGTCCGCGCCGAGATCGCCGAACCCAACCGGATCCGGCGGATCTGGTTCAGCCCCGACGGCGCCCACATGGCCACGCTCGCTCGCGGGCTGGGGTTGATCAGGATCTTCGAGACCTCCGGGTGGTCGGAGTTGTCAACCATCGCCATTGGTCCCACCGAAGACACCGGTCTGGCGTTTCTCGACGCCGACGGCCGGCGCCGTATGATCACCGCCGGCGCCGACGGCGTCGTCCGGTCGTTCGACATCGCGACCGGCGACGAGCTCTACGCGCTCCGCGGTCGCGGCACGGCGCTCCGCGCCGTCGCCGTCGACGAGGCGAGGGGCCGGATCGTCACGGCCCACGCCAACCTCACGATCAACGCCTGGGACGCCACGCACCCCCCGAACCCCCGCGTGTACGGTTGGGCCGAGTCGGCGTTCAGCGACGACGGCTCGATCCTCTATGTCGGCCAGCGCGGCAGCTCCAGCGAGGACTTCGAGATCGTGCGTCTCTGGGACACGGTCACCGGTCGGGACCTCGGAGGCGTGCAGGGTCTTGCCTACACCATCCAGCACTGGGGCTCGCCGGAAGACATCGCCGTGAGCCGCGACGGAACGCGGCTCGCGCTTGGAACGAGGACCGGCTGGGGCCAGGGCATGCTGAAGGTCATCGATCGGGCGTCGGGTCTGACGGTGTTCGCGATCTCCGACAACTCCTTCGGCGAAATTCGGGCCTCCAGGTGGAGCCCTGACGGGTCGCTCTTTGTCGTCGCGGGCAGCAAACGCGGGTTCGCGATCTTTGACGGCTCGACCTTCGAGCTGCGCGATACCGTCGAGTGGCCCAAGGACAGCTATACGTGGGGGGCACAGTTCAGCCCCGACGGCACGCTCCTGGCGACCGGCTACGGGCACTCCGGCCTCCAGCTCTGGGACCCCAGAAGCGGCGATCTGCACACCGTCCAGCCCTCGGGGTACTACAGGTCGTGCACCCGCTTCGTCTTCTCGCCCGATGGAAGCCGTCTCGTTGCCGGTACGGGTGAAGGGCGGGTCGTGGTGTGGGACGTGTCCACCGGCACGCTGCTGGCCTCGATCACCGCCCACACGAAGAAGATCAATGACGTGGTCTTCCTCGGCGATGGGTCGCGTCTGGCCACGGGCGGCGAGGACGGGACGCTGAGCATCTGGGATACGTCCACATGGCGCGAGCTGATGACACTCCATCTCGACAGCGTCGTGACGCAACTTGCCGCAAGCCCGGATGGCAGGCGGCTCGCGGTGGTGCTCCAGACCGACCGCGTCCTGATGCTCGATGCGGCGCCCGAACAAGAGCGGGCCGAGGAGCGGCGCGCCGCCCGTGAGGCCTCTGCCGTCGCCCGGCCCCTGGTTGCCGACCTGATGCGGCGCTACGGCGATCTCGCGACGGTGTGGGTGTTCATCGAGGCCAACGAGAATCTGACGGAACCCGTGCGCCGCGCCGCGCGTCACGAGGTGCTGGCCCTCCGTGGCCGCGTCTTTGCCGACGCCTATGCGGAGGCACGTGACATCGCCTGGCCCATGGTGGGCGAAGTGTTTCTCGAATCCGGTTACGTCTCGGTCCAATCGAGGGTGCTTCACGTACCTCGCCTGGAACAGGCCGCCGACCGCATCCGTTCGCGTGACGACCTCGAGCCGCTCGAGCGCGAGGCCGCGGCCGAGTACGCGATCGCCTTACGGGGATGGACGATTTAT
>JAPUIR010000344.1 GCA_027296805.1 Chloroflexota bacterium
GGGTGGCCGCGGTCGTGGCCTGTAGCACCGCGCGGAGGTCGGGATCGTCGGGCGGAGGGCTATCGGGGCTGGAGCTATCAGAGCCAGGGCGAGCGCGACGAAAGATGTTGACCATGGCGTCCGCCCCCACGCGCCGCCATCGTGCGGGCGACGATACGCACCTCAAGGTTACAGGGGCAGGGCTACAGGGGCGGGCGGTCGGGCGGGCGGGCCGTCGCCGCGGACGCGGCGGAGGCATGCCTGACAGATATCTGATCGAGGGACGTCAGGCGGCCGAGGCTTGCAGCGTGACACGGCCAAGCCGACGGAAGCCCCACTCGTTCTTGAGCCGCTCGATCTGCTCGAGATACGCGCGTTGCTGATCCCAGGGCAGTTCGTCCATCGGGTATTGGCGCTTGCGGCGATCCTCGGCTTCGCGCTTGAACTCCCCCGCCATGACGCGGGCGATCCGCTCGCGGATCTCCTCGTCGCTGATCTCGATCTCGGGGCAGCCCTCCATCGGCACGTAGACGGCGTCGGGGGCGTAGAAGTAGCTACAGACCCGCTGCGCGAGATCGGCGAGGGCGTCGGCGAATGCCTGGTCGGCCCGCACGAGCTGCTGGTAATACGTCTGGCGCTTGACGTCCCACCACCACTCCATGGTGCGGACTATCACCTCGCCCGTCTCGCGGTCTCGGAGCGCGTATTCGGTGCTCCACTTGGGTGCTGGTTCTTTGGGCGCCGCCGCCAGGCTGTATCCGAAGAGTGGCATGACTCAGCCTCCTACCGGCTGGGGACCGTCGCCTAGAGCACGTCCGGGGCCGCTTCCCGCTTCTGTTGGGGGCAGATCCGTCCGGGCTCCCGCACCTCGTCGGGGTCGATCTGGGGCCGGGTGCGGGTCGGGGTCTGCGTGTCCGGTCGAGTCTTGACGGGCATAGTGCACCTCCACGAGCAACGTCCAGACCTTCTCCAGAAGGTCGAGGACGGGCTTACCGTTTGGGGTCTTGGCCGATCGCGGGTCGGGCAGGATGAGCAGATCGTCGAGCAGCCAGAGCTCCTGCGCGGCGAAGGCCAAGCCTTGGGGATCGCCGCCTCGCAGGGCGGCCTCCAAAATACGGATGCGGAACTGAGGCGTGACGCGCGAGTCGTTGCGTTCGTGTGCCACCAGCGCCAGCTGGCGGAGTTCGTCGTTGGTGAGTTGCAGGATCGGCATGCGATCACCTGCCTGTCCGCTGTGGTTAATCATCGACCGCGGCGGCGTCCGATATGAATGACGGATGCAGCATGGGGCGATGATCGAAGAACGGCGGCGCATCGGGCAGCTGAGGATCGCTGAGTGGAGATCCGTCAGCGGCAGAGGCCTATGCTCGTGCGTCGACTCGCTGTACCTCCCTAGGCCACAGCGGCTACTGCGAGGGACATCGGACATCGAACGCCATCCGCAGGCCGGGTCGCTGTCCCGCCGCGCGATAGTTTACGGCTGAACCATTCGCTGAGCGCCCGGCGGCCATAGGGTCGCGGGCAAACGGAGCACCGGAATGTCAGCGAGCGGATCCGCGGCACAAGGGTTCGGCTTTGGGATTGGCTGCGTGGCGGGCGTCGCGCTGCTTGCGGTGCTCGGCACCCTGCTGATGATCGTGATCTTCGCGATCGGGATTGGCGGGGGCGGCGGTGGCGACACCGTTTCTGCCGTGCGAGCGGAGTGCGCGGACGGCAACGGCGGCGCTTGCGACGCGCTCTTGGTGTTGGCGCCGTTTGGTTCGGAAGATTCGGCGTTCGCCTTCACCTGCGGCGGCCGCAGCGCGACCGCGCGAGCCCAGGGCGTTACCTGCGCGCAGCTGATCGGCATCGAGGACTGCGTCGGAATCCTCTGTGACCAAGAGGAGTAGCGCGTGGACGTAGGCGCGCTCGGCATCGTTTTTCATTTGCTCCGGCAATGATTCGTTTCGGATATACTTCCCGCCCTTCATGAAAGGTGGGGTTATGGCATCCGCAGCGATCGTGGCAGCGTTCCAATTGAATCCGGGGCACTCGATGGAAGAGGTGATTCCGCTGGTGACCAAGATCCGCGAGATCGGCCAGGGGCAGGGTGTGCAAGTGGTGCGCCTCTTCACTGGGTTTGCCGGCGGCGGACCGAAGCCGTTCACCGCGGTCACGTTCTATATCGAGTACGCCGATTTTGGGAACCTGGGCACGGGTACCCAGGGCTTCCTGGCGGACCCCGCCTGGGCGCCCGTGGTGGCAGATCTCCTGGCCCCAGACTCGCCCCTGGAGTACATGGACACTGCGATCATCATGGAGGTCGACTTCTAGCGCTTGAGAGGACGACGCCTCGTGCTCCCGCACAGGGGATCACGGCGCCGTCCACGAAGGTGCAGCCCTGCGCGCTGAAGAAGACGGCAGACCGTCTCGCTAAACTCGATCCATGGGCGAATCATGGGAACGGGTGCGCAGCCGGCAACTCGCCGACTACCGCTTCTTCCAGCTCCGGCAGGACACGAGCCGGCACCCGCGGCACGGGCGCGAATACGACTTCTTCGTGTTCGAATTCCCCGCCTGGGTCAATATCATCCCGC
>JAPUIR010000345.1 GCA_027296805.1 Chloroflexota bacterium
GCCTTGTGTAAGAGATCGGTAAGAGCGTCGTAAGCCTTACACCCCAGCGCTCGCAGCGAGCATCCGACGCCCCCCAAGCGCCGTTACCTTCCATAGCGAAGCATCTCCGGGGCACGCGCCCAGGCGCTGCGAAAGCAGGAGACTGGTCATGAAAACGCTACTCACCTCGTTCCTCTCCGCCGCGACGGCTGCCGTCATCGCGGCCGTGGTCGTGATCGCCATCGACGACGATCCGGCCCCGGCGTCAGTCCCTCAGGGCTCGCAGGCCGTCTCCACGGTGACCACGGAGGAGCCCGAAGCGTCGAGGCAGCCCATCGCGGCGACAGGCGCGGAGGAGGCGGCTGCCCCAGCCGAGCCCGAAGGCAGGCCCGTCCTCGAGCCCGTCTTGGAGGAAGACTTCGACCCCATCGCCATCTTCGAGGCGGTCGGCCCCTCGGTGGTCAGCATCCGCGCCGGGGGCGGGAGCGGCACCGGCTTCTTCATCGACGACCTCGGACACGTCGTCACCAACTATCACGTCATCCAAGGCGCGACCAACGTCGTGGTCATCGACGCCAGTGGTAACTCCGCCGACGGCGAAGTCCTCGGCTTCGACCGCGCCAACGACCTCGCCATCATCCTCATCGACCCTACTGATCTCGATGTCGTCCCCGTCACCCTCGGCGACTCCGATCTGGCGCAGGTCGGCGAACCCGTCGCCGCGCTGGGCAGCCCCTTCGGCCTGGAGCAGACCCTGACGACCGGCATCGTCTCCGCCATCGAGCGGACCCGCCAGGGGTTGGAGCCCAACGGCCGCCCCCAACGCGGCCTGATCCAGACCGACGCCGCCATCAACCCCGGCAACTCCGGCGGCGTTCTGGTCAACGCCGACGGCGAAGTGATCGGCATCACCAACAGCGTCGAGAGCCCCATCCGCGGCTCCGTCGGCGTCGGCTTCGCCATCCCCTCGAACGTCCTCGTCCGCTTCCTCCCCCAGATGATCGACGGCGAGGACATCGCCCACCCCTGGCTCGGCATTAGCGGCGGCTTCGACTCGGGCCGCCTCCAGATCGCCGAGGTCGTCGTCGGGGCCCCGGCGGCGCTCGCCGGCCTCCTCGCTGGAGACGAGCTGCTCGACCTCGACGGCACCCCGCTGAACGAGTTCGAACAACTCGCCGTCCTGCTCGACAGCTACGCCGTCGGCGACGAAGTCACCTTCAACGTCGACCGTGGCGGCGACGTCATCACCATCGCCGTCGAGTTGGGCGCCTGGCCGGGATAGCCCCAGCGAATCTCCGGCATCGGACACGAGAGAGCCCCGGCCGAAGGCGGGGCTCTCTCCAAACCTACCTTGTCAGCCTAGCCACCCGAGTCTCGGCCAGGGGTTCCATTCCCTGCCTCCCGACGCATGGCCGGCCCCCGTGGCGGGAACATGCGGGGGGTCTCAGGGGGGCGCAGCCCCCCTGTCTCACAAACAAAGGTCGGGCGCATCAGTCCGGCCTCTTCACGTGGACGGCGCCCCCGTAAACTGAATAGATGCGTGAGCGGAGGCATCCTTTGGGCACTATTTTCCGGTGGGTCGCAAGCGTGTTGCGCCGGAATCGCCCCGTTCTCACTCCACCCCCAGATCAAGTCGAACTCGCAGCCGCGATCAGGGCACGCCTCGACGCGACGGGCGTCCGCTACGAAGAGCGATCCGTCACCCATCCGGAACCGTCGTGGGAGTGGACACTGCAGCTCCCGCCGACACTCGATCTCACGATGGTCATCGAGATCGGAATCGACTCGTTCCACTTCACTGCCAACGGCGCCCATCTGTGGTTAGAGGCCGCCCACTTCGTCAGCGATGAACAGGACTGGACTCCAGCCATCCTCGAAGTCCTCGATGCACTCCTCAGCCACGATCTCCGAATCCGGCTCCGACGCACGCTCTTTGGTGGCAGGGCTGGTGCCGTTTGGATTCCGGGATCCCCCGGTGCCTGGAACGGCGACCTCTGGGCCTGCCGCGGCCGCGGCGAGGAAGTTGTTTTCCCCAACTGGGCTGCGGTTTCCTAGCCTCGGATTCTGCCAGCGCCGCTGCACACGAAAGAGCCCCGGCCGGAACCGGGGCTCTCGAGATCTAGTCCTTCAGATCCAAACTAGACAGCCTCGACGACCGTAGAGATGCCCATCCCCGCGCCGATGCACTGCGTGGCGAGACCGTACTTGCCACCGGAGCGCTTCAGCTCGCGCGCCACCGTCGTCACCAAGCGGGTTCCGGTCGCGCCCAGCGGGTGGCCGATGGCCAGCGACCCACCGTTCACGTTCACGTTCTCCATCTTGATGCCCAGCTCCGCGATGCTCGGAATCACCTGCGCCGCGAACGCCTCGTTGAACTCCACCCGATCGATCTGACTCGCGTCGATCCCGGCGTGCGCAAGCGCCTTGTTCGTGGCCGGCACGGGGCCCAGCCCCATCACCTGCGGCTTCACACCGCCCACGCCGAAGCCCACGATCCGCGCCAGCGGCTCCAGGCCCAACTCGTCGGCCTTCCGCTCGCTCATCAGCAGCGCGGCGGTCACACCGTCGTTCGTGGGGCAGGAGTTGCCCGCCGTGATGATCAGCTCCTTGTTGCCGTGGCTCACCAGCCCGCGAATCGTGGGCAGCTCGCTCAGCTTCTCGAAGTTGGTCCCCGCGCGGTAACCCTCGTCCCACTCAACCGTGCGACGCTCGCCGTGCTCGTCGAGCTGCAGCTCCCCTTCATCGTTGAAGACCGGCAGCTCCACCTCGATCGGGACGATCTCGTCCTTGTAGAAGCCGCTTTCCAGCGCCGCGCCGTACTTGCGGTGGCTCTCCACCGCGAACTCGTCCAGCTCGCCGCGGCCCAGGTCGTAGACCTCAGCCACATTCTGCGCGGTCTGCGTCATCGACACGATCGGCGTCGAGTCCAGGATGTAGTCCGGGAACGGCACCGAGAAGTTCTTGTCGTGGTCGGGCGGCAGGTCGCGCTGCTCCGTCGTCTGCTCGAGCCGCTTCTTGTTGAACTCGGTGATGCGCGTGCGCTCCGCGCCCCCCCCGCCACCAAGTTGCCGCCCCATCCGCTCGATGCCCATCGCGATCCCCACATCGATCTGGCCCACCATCACCTCTTGCGCGATGCGCTGCAGCGTCTCCATCGACGATCCGCACTGCCGGTTCGAGTCGAACGTGCAGACATGCTCCGGCAGCCCCGCCAGCCGCGCGATGTGGTTCGCGCCGATCCCGGCCAGCTCCGCCACGCCCGTCACGTTGCCCAAGCCCAGGTCCTCGACGTCGTAAGGCGAAAGCTGTGGATTGCGCTCCATCAGCGTGCGCAGCACAGTCTCCGATACCTCATCCAGCCGGGTCGCGACGAACGCGCCACGGCCTCCACGGGTAAACGGCGAACGCACGCCGTCGACGATCACACAGTTCTGCAGCTCCATGAACGGTCCTTTGCTCGTGCGACCGTGAGGCCACGGTCTTTGCGGAATCTCGCGTCTCGTTTCGTCCAACAGGATACGCGGCGTGGGTCGCGAACGCACGCCAGGGCGCCGCGTTGACGGCGTCCTGCCCGTGCCGGACACTGCCGCGCAGCCGCAAGGCCCACCCACACTGTGCACGATCAGCCAAGACATCAGGATCAGGAGCAGCCGCCATGGCCGGACTCGAACTCACTGGCCTCGAAGGCAAAGTCGCCGTTGTCACCGGCGCGGGGCGCATGCGCAGCATCGGCCGGCCCATCGC